>JAOZQU010000069.1 GCA_029932055.1 Desulfocapsa sp. | reverse complement strand
CCAAGAGTTTCCATTTTACTGGAAATGGCAAGCTGCCTCTGGAGCTCAAGTTTTTCCTGCTCCCCTCTGACTCTCTCGCTAATATCACGAACAGCACAGACTCGTACTTTCTTTCCCCTGTATGTCATCTCCCGGCTGCTGGCCTCAATGGGAAATTCAGTTCCGTCTTTCCTTTTGCCTGTTATGTTATGGCAGCCAAATGTCTCGCCCTGAATCCTTTCCTTTACCTTATTCTGAGAATCTGCAGAGATAATATTTTCCACAATTTTTCGTTCGAGAAGGTCCCCCGGCCGATAGCCAAACATTTTATAAAATTGCTTATTGGCATCAATCAACAGACCGTTCTCATGAATAACAATTCCTTCCCAGGAAGCCTCTGCAAAGGTTCTTAATCGTTCCTCGCTGACTCTCAGGGCCATCATCAGATGACTATGTTGAAGTGCCTTATCAATGGTATTAAAAAGTACCTGGTGATCAATGGGTTTTTTCAAGTAGTCATAGGCACCTTTTTTCAAAGATTCTATGGCCGTCTCCATGCTGGCATACCCAGTTAACATAA
Organism: Desulfocapsa sp.; assembly: GCA_029932055.1. Lineage (GTDB taxonomy): Bacteria > Desulfobacterota > Desulfobulbia > Desulfobulbales > Desulfocapsaceae > Desulfocapsa. The sequence goes on along the minus strand of JAOZQU010000069.1, from coordinate 14,782 downwards.
TTGCCGGTACCCCGAAATTTTCATCCTTCAAACTATCCATAATCAGATAGCCAGGTATGTCCGGTAACACCACGTCCAGAAGAAGAAGATCAAAAACATTTTCTGATAAAAGCTGGACAGCCTCCTTTCCAGTATAGGCGATTGTCACCAGGTAACCGGATGAACGAAGGATCTCTGCCAGACTTTCACAGAAACGAGGCTCATCATCAACAAGAAGAATTCGCGTTGGAACGTTCATTGAGTTTCCATAGAGTATCCTGCAGACATCTCAATCTATTGTCTCAGTTTTATTGGTAAGGTAAGGGTAAAAAGAGTTCCCTTTTCTTCACCACTCGTACATGTCACAAAACCTTTCAGCTCAGTGACAAGTGTATAGACAATGGAGAGGCCCAGTCCTGAGTGGCCCTTTCCTTTTGTACTGGTAAAAGGTTCAAAAAGCTGGGACAAAACCTTTTCAGGAAGCCCCGGCCCATCATCACGCACTGTAAGTTCGATACAATTTACATTTCCATCTGTATCTGTCTTAGGGCCATAAACAAGTTTATCTGTAAAACATGCCTTGGTCTCGACATATACATTTCCACCATCATCCATTGCCTCTGCAGCATTTTTTACCAGATTAATGATAATTTGTTTAATAGCTCCAGCATCTGTCATGATGGATGGCAGATCAGGATTCGGTGTAAAATGAACCTTCAGGCGGGAAGAATAGAAAACAGACTTGGAAAGGATCCCCAACAAATTAGAAAGAAGAGAATTAATGTCCGTCAACTCAACACTATATTTGACAGGCGTTGAAAAATCATCCAGCTGTTGGATAATCGTTGAAATACGATTAATTTCTTCATCCAGAATGGTGAGCTCTTTAACCAGTGAATCCTTTTCAGGCAACTTCATTTCAAGAATTTTCAGATAATTTCTGATAATACCAAGGGGATTGTTCACCTCATGCACGACCTTTGCCGCTGCCATGGATGCAGCAACCAATCGGGCAGCCCGAATTTTCTGCTCCTGTTTTCTTTTGACCTCATCTAAATAAAGAGACATTGCAGCCTGGTTAGCCAGCATTTGTAAGAGCTCGGACCCCAACGGACTACTCAAATCAGTCTCTCGGGAATCGGGTAGGCCAACAACAATTATACCCACTGATCTATTTTTTGCGATCATCGGAATATAGAGCATCCCTTTACCGCCTATGGCAGAGAGTAATTGAGAATCAGCCAGACTTTCCAACTGTTCTCCTGTATACCGAAAGCTGCTTATTAATTGTCTGTCCTCCATTGATTTTACAAGAAGACTTGTTCCCTGTTCTGCTGAAAGAATCAGATCCTGCAACTGGGAATTATGACGGTTTGCAGTTGAACCACAGCCGTGCAATCTTTCGTGTTCAAAATCATGAAGAAAAAAGAAAATCGTCTCCACATCAAAAAGGATATGAAAAGCATGCTCTATGGCTTTTAAAATTGCATCTCTGCTTTCAGCCTGTACCAGGCTGTCTAAAAAGCCGGTAAGTAAAGAGTAATTCTTAACCTGATGCAGCAAGTCAATATCATACTCTTCTGATTCAGATTTCTGTTCATCAGATTTCTCTGGTGGCGGTTTTACTTTAATGCCGAGGCTCTCAGCAACCTCTGTCACCTCCTCTTCAACGCCGGCCCTGATTTCATCGATCTGCTCTGTTCCAAAATCAAAAAGTTCAGCCCCTGCATTATAAACAGATTCGTATTTTTCACCTTGTACGTGACAGAACATATCAGCCAGATGAACAATCTTAACTAACGGAAAAGCACCTTTAATCTGCGGTAGAGAATCATGGTGGTAAAGAATTGCATCCGCAATAAAAGAACTCAATTTCCACTGTTTTACCATCCAGGCCCCGGCCTCACAGTGAGTAATCCCGATCTGTTCTGCTTCAACTTTGCATTGAGTTCTTTTGTTATCCGGAGCAAGAGTCTGAATTGCAGCACATTCCTGGGGAAAATTCATCCACAACAATAATTCCCCAAGATCCAGCAGCAAACCGGCAAGGTACGCTTCCTCGACCTTGACATAAGCTATTTGCTGAGCAATTTTTTTGGAATACGTGGCAGAGCTGAAAGAATTCCACCAAAAATGGCTCATGGGAAATTGATTATTCTTTTCAAATTTACTAAAGACCTGCTGGACTGAGGCCGTGACTGCGATACTTTTGATGGTGTTCGCACCGAGATAGACAACAGCCTGATTAAGACTTGAAAATGTGCTGTTTAAACCAAAATAGGCTGAGTTGACTAAACTCAAGACTCTTGAGCTGATGAATGGATCTTTGCCAATGATCCCGGCAATCTCAGAGAGGTGTATGTCGTCCTGTTCGCAGGCTTCAATAAGTTTTAGCAATACCTGTGGCAGGGATGGCAAATTTTTCGATCTTTGCAAACGGGCAAACAGTTTATCTTTGTTTTCCATATGAATTATTTCTTCAAAGAAGATTTATTGTTTTCACTATTCAAATTTTGCTTATAACCAGGCCAGCGTATACTTTTTGTATAATGTGCAAAACTGTTTTTCCCACTTTGCTTGACATGGTACATGGCCCAATCCGCTTTCTGAACCAGATCTTCATCTGAATCACTGTCTTCCAGGGAAAGGGCAATACCGATGCTGACCCCGATTGTTATTTCATGATGTTCCAGTCTGAATGGTATCTTGAACTCATCAATAATTTTTTTTCCTATTTTTTCCGTATCCTTACTGCTGGTTACCTGAGGAATCAAAATACTAAACTCATCGCCACTGATCCTTGCAAGAGTATCGCCTTCCCGCAGGCATGACTTCAGGCGAACACTGAAGGCCTGCAATAAAATATCCCCCCAGGCATGGCCAAAAGAATCATTTATCCCTTTAAAACCATCGATATCGAGAAACATGACAGCCAGAGTTTGTTGATTCCGCCTGCTCTGACAAAGGGCCAAGCGAAGACGATCCTGAAACAAACTTCGGTTGGGAAGATTAGTCAGTGCATCATGATACATCTGATGATAGGATTGTTTTTCCCTTGCTTTACGTTTCGAGATATCCCGCACCACCCCGTAAGTACCCAGAAAAACATTCTGCTTACTGTCCTCGAACCTTTTATAGACGCCGATGGCATTGAACTCAACATTTACATCCAACTGTGTGGAAGAAAAAAGTGCTGATCTTCTATTTTTCTGCCGCAAACGCAGTTCCACATTTTTTGCAGCACGCTTTCCTGTCCGTCTCTCACTGAAAACATATCGAGATTTTTCCAAATCCTCCGGATGAATCAGCGTGGTATAATGTTCGCCCAGCAGCTCTTTTCTGCCAAAGCCAAGAAGACTCCTTACCTGTTTGTTAAAAAACGTAAACTGCCCATACTGATTTAACAAATAAATGACATCCGGAGAGTTATCCACCATGAACCTGTGTAACAATTCAGAATTCATCAGGTGACTCTGGCTTCGCTGACTCTCCTGTTTTGACGCCTCACGGCTGAGAAGTTTATGAATGGAAAAAAGCAATTCATCAGGAGCATACGGTACTTTGAAAAGATCATCGACCCCCTGGCGTAAAGCCCAGACAGCTTTATCAAAAACAGCATCATTACTGAGCATTATGAGCTTGCTTGTCTTGGCCTTACTCTTTATCTGTTTAACCAGCTGCTGCCCACCGGTTTCAATCATTTTAAAATTGAGCATGATCAGGTCAAAATGACACTGTCCCAGATAAAAAACAGCCTCTTGCTCGGTCAAAGCAATATACACTTCATAACCATGTAAAACCAGTAGCTCCTGCAGGCTTTTGTTAAAACGACGTTCTTTCCCTGTAATGAGTATTTTGGCACCTTGGGACGGTAAAATTGTTTCTACCGGAGGGTTGGACCATTGTTCCATGATGCCTCCTGAGTATTATACCAGTCTTTATGCATACAAAAATCTCCGCCCCCTCTGAGGCCCCTGCAACAACAGGAACAAGAGGACAGAATATAGTCCATATGGAGGAGATTTTGTTTTACATTCATATTATTCATAACTTTTGAGGAGCATACGACAAATTGCCCCCAATCGTTCGAACCAATTCACTTTGCGTATACAGAAAATTATATGTGTTAGACTTTGTTTTTGCAATGAAAGAAACAGTACCCACCACAGAAAGCGACCCAATTTAATAGCTCCCGCCACTCACAAAGACAAGAAGAAATGGTATTGACCCTTTCCGCCATCACTGGACAAAGTGTCACAGCAGTATTACTATTTGCGCCAAAAGTATATATTTAAAACAAAACCATTCCCTAGGAATAACAATGATTACAACAGATTGGATCCACAGCATTGCCGGTTTTTTCATTCTACTCAGCATGGCACTAGGAGTAGACTGCGGTAACAACCCACTTTTCATACATAAATACTGGCTCTTTGCTACCGCCTTTGTAGGGCTGAACCTTTTTCAATTTGGTTTTACTAAATTTTGTCCTTTGGGACTGATTCTGAAAGCTTTCGGTGTACCGGAGACCAGATAATAAGGTTTTCCCATGTTTAGCATAAACAAAGGTCATTTTTTTATACTTCTCGTTTTACTCATGCTCCTCGCCGGCTGCCAGCCAAAGGTCTATCTGATGCCGCCACCTGTTGGTCTGCATCCTGAAAGTCAGCTTTTTTATATGAGTGATGAAGACAAAAAGGACGACAATCTTCTCTACACCCTTTATGCCACCAACCGTATCCCCTTTAATAAGCTGAACAGCTCCATCGGCTATACAATATTCCCCTCTGATACCCTGGAACTCGGGTATGTTGTTTATAGGATTGGCGATGAAGACATGAGCTGGGATGATTTGTATGAACAGTCCCTCAAAAAAGACAGGGACAAGGATCTGCTACTCAACCAGGTATATATAAGAGAGGGGGCCGAGTACCATAAGGATGATGACATCAACCAGACATCCTCCAGGGCAGAAGGTTTCTTTGACCGGATAAACAGGGCCATTGACATGAGCTTTGACAAAGATCTGACCATCTATGTCCATGGAGCAAACTCCAACTTTTACAGGGCAACTGCCCAGGGTGCCCAGTTTTTTCATTTCACGGGTCACAACTCTGTGGTTCTCACCTTTTCCTGGCCCTCCGCAGAAAACCTCCTGAAATACAAAACCGATGTGCTGCATGCAAAAAAAACAATCCCGGCGTTTGCACAGCTCATCGAAATTCTGGCCAGACACACCAAGGCCAGAAACATCAACATCCTTGCCTACAGTGCAGGTGCCCAGGTTGCAACCCCGGGCCTTGCCTATCTTCGGGATCTTTACCCGACCCAATCCTGCCAGACACTTAAAGAACGATTTCGTATCGGCGAGGTCTATTTCGCAGCTCCGGACACAGCTTTTAAACCCTTTGTTACACGGTATTTTAAGTTCAAGGATATGGTTAAACGCACGACTATTAACCTCAACCAGAAAGACAGGATCCTGCGACTGGCCGCCTTTCAAAACGGAGTATCCAGACTGGGCAGACCAAACATTTCAGAACTGAACAAAGAAGAAACAGAAACAATGATTGCGGCCCTGGACACACCGAAGCTGAATGTCTTGGATGTGGGAGGCTCCGATGCTCTTAAGCTTGGTAGCGCCCATGATTCCTGGTACAATCATCCATGGGTCAGTAATGACCTGTTAATGCTCTTTCTCTTTAATGCAAGCCCTGCAGAACGTGGACTTACAGAGTCCTACAACACAATGGGAGTCAAACTGTATCACTTTCCACAGGACTATGGCCACATTATCAGACAAATCATAGCTGAGCAAAAAATAAAACTGTGGAAAAAAAATATGATTGAGCAGGAAGCTCTCCAGGAAAATTGAATTTCGATATGATTTGTGACAATAATCTTTTTCATCAAATAATCCAATAAGGGGTCTTTCATGAAAAACAATAGTGGCTGTCTGGGCATGATGTTCAAAGGGGGAATCTTTCTGTTACTGCTCCTGGCCTGGCTATGGGGTGCCATTGCCATCTTTCTTGGATCGCCAGGCCCAGACTGGCTGAAAATAATATTGGCCTGTCTCTTTGCCACCTTGCTGCCGGGTATATTTCTCTTCAGTCGTTCTTTTATGAAGAGCCTTACCTTCTGCCTGATTCTTTTTGCTGCCCTGATAGCTTGGTGGCAAACCCTGCAACCAACCAACAATAAAGCCTGGGCTATTGATGTTGCAAAAGTCGCCCATGGGGATATCCAGGGTAACAAACTGACCATGCACAACATCCGTAATTTTCGCTATATTACTGATAAAATCTTTGATGAAAAATGGGAAACTAAAAAAAACTGGGAGACGAGAGAATATAATCTCGCTGAAATTCAAGGACTGGATCTGTTTCTTTCCTATTGGGCCTCTGAGCATATTGCCCATACCATCATGAGCTGGGACTTTGGCCAGGATCGGCACCTGGCTATCTCCGTTGAAACCCGTAAGGATAAGACCCAGGAATACTCAACAGTTAAGGGGTTTTTCAAACAGTTTGAGCTTGCCTATGTAGCCGCAGACGAAAAGGATATTATCAGGTTACGCACAAATTACAGAAAAGAACGAGTCTATACATATCGTCTGATTGTGAAAAAAGAGCAGGCACGGGCTCTGCTGGAAAATTATGTGGCTGAGATGAACAAATTATTCAGCAAAGCAAAATTTTACAATGCTCTCACACACAACTGCACCACAACCATCCAGCTGCATGCAAATGCCATAAACTCCGACAAGCCCTTCCCCATAGACTGGCGGATCATTGCCAGTGGTCACATTGACGAGTATCTCTATGAAAAAGGACTATTGACCGGAAAACTGCCCTTTGATGTACTCAGGCAGAAAAGCAGAATCGACCTGCGCATGCAGCGCCACGGAGAAGATCATTTTTCAAAAATTTTGCGCTATGACCTACCCAAACCGTGACCAGGACGATCAGCTGACAATTACTTCCCAGATCAGCCCATTTTTGCACCACAAGATAGCTGCCAGCAGCAGCCGGTGTGAGAGCATGCTTTTTGTTTTTTAAAACAGCTTTCATGTCCTTCTTCTTCCTGAATCATCCATACAAGATCGGCAAGTTTCATGCCTTTTCCATCGAGCCCAAGACCTGCAGCTTTTTTTCTGGCATAGGCGGCCAGAGGAGATCCCTTTAATAATTTTTCCATTTTTCCTTTTTTTGCCATTTCTTATTCTCCTTTTTTCCTGTTAAATCGGCAGAATATGCATTTCCTCTCTGGTTGCATGTATTCCGCTTAATACCTGGCCACTTCGGCCATCAACTGAAACAGGATCACCAAATTTAATAACAGTATCCTCCAGTTCACAATACTGTCTAGTCTCATACACTTTCAGATGTTTACAGCCAACGATGCAGGTCTTTTCAAGACGTACCGCCACCACTGATGCATGGGAAGTCTGCCCTCCTCTAGATGTAAGCAGTCCTTCTGCCATGTCAATCACTTTAATATCCTCAGGTACAGTGTCTGAGCGGATCAGGATAAGTGGAGTTTCAGGGTCTGTTTGTCTGAGTTCTCGAATATTTTCTTCGGTGAAAACAGCACGACCTGAAAGTGCAGAGCCCGACACTCCTATCCCTTTACCAAGAAAGGCTTTTTCCACATCCAGAGCATCACTGAAAACCTGAAAACGTTCCTGCTTTTTAATGGTGATCATATCTCTTGTCTGCAACAAAAAAAGCTGACTTGCATCAGGCCCTTCAAAGGTAAACTCAATCTCCTGAGGATTCCAGCGTTTTTCATACACAAGATCCCTGGATATTCTCAGTAACTCCTGATAAATATCAGGATAACGAACCTCAAGCGTCTTATCCACAGCCCGGCCATCAAGTTCTGCCTGCTCCACTGAAATGGGATAACTGGTAACCAGACCTGAAACAATATCCTCTCCCTGATCACCATAGGCATAATCACCCCAAAGTGCTACCCGCTGCACTTTGCGATACGGATGTGCCGTAAAAAGAACGCCGGAACCAGACGACTGGCTCTTATTACCATAAACCATTGCCTGAACAATAACGGCTGTTCCCCAGGAATCGGAAACATCCATAATTTTTCGATAATCAGCAGCCTTGTCTGTCTCCCATGAATCAAAAACCATTTCTATGGCTGTGACCAGTTGCCGCCAGGGATCGTCCGGGATCCCCAGCCCCTGATTACGAATAACCTTCTGATAATCAAGGGCAAGTTCTTTCATCTGCTGCGGAGAAAAATGTCCCTTCAGACTCACATTGTACTTTTTCTTGGCCCGGTTCATCAATGTCTGAAACTCTTCTCTCAGTACGCCGGAGGTCATGGCCCAGGATTGCAGAAAACGCCTGTAGTTATCCCAGGCCAGGTACGAGTCGCCATGCTCCCTGGCCCCTTCTTCAATCAGCTCTTCATTACTGCCGACATTGTGGATAGTAGCCATCATTCCGGGCATGGAAACAGCAGCGCCACTGCGAACGGAAAGAAGAAGCGGATTTGTGGTGTCACCGAAGGTACGGCCCGTCAAGTCTTCAAGTTCACTAAGAGATTTCCGGACGCGTTGCATGAACTCATCGCGTGCCCTGTCAAAACCATAGATCACCTCCCGGCAGCGAAAAATTTCAGTGGTAATAATAAAGGCAGGTGGAACCGGCTTTTTATCAAAACTGAGTATCACCAGGTTAAATCCCTTATTGCCCAGATGAATCAGGTCATGGGTATAGGGGTTTTTTCTGTGAAGCTGGGAAATGGCACGTTCCGGGTTGTAGGTCATCAACAGATCAAGTCGACGTTCATCCAGGATGTCGTTCTGACTTTCCAGGGTGCCGATAATTCTGATGATAAAATTATCAAGATGCTGCAACCCAAAAGTGGTGGCAATCAGGTCTCTTAAAAAAGCCTCGGAAAGGCTATGGATAGAATTGGTTTTTTCCTCTTCATTCCAGAGAGACCGATATTTTGTAAGCAGGTTTTCAGCACCAATCTGTGGAATAATAATAGAAAGATTATTCTGATGAATGTTGGTGTAATAGGAATAGATGACGTCCTTGACACCTTCAGAAAGACCCCGAAAAATATCAAGATACTGGGTGTATGAAAACCGCCTGATCTTAAGGGAACTGGTCAACAGAGAGATATAGGTATCGAGCCGCCTGGAGGTAATCCCATCCACCCGAAGAGCCCGCAGGTAGAGCTTTAAGCACTTGACAATACGATAGAAAGTAGCCTGGGTGATAATGGACAGATTCACTGTTTCCGGCAAACGTTCCAGGTAAATATTTGTGAGATTCTCCAAACGAAAACTTAAGGAGAGACTGTCAAATTTCTTCTCGCAATAGCGGCCATAAACGGATGGGATATCAACGGCAATATGGCGTTTATAATAAATATCTTCCCTTGCCTCAAAGGTATCGGAAGACAAAATGGTCTTCTTCAACCCCTCAAGAGTCTGGAGTAGGGCCTCAACACACCGGACGGTGTCACACTTCTCAAGTGTTGTGAGCAGCCCCTCCATCTCAGGAAAGCCTTCCTGAGCAGCATCCTCAAGTTCTGAACGTAATTCCTGAAAACCAAGATTATACTTCTGATGCAGCAGTTGAAACATATGGGTCAGCAGATCAAAACGTCGCAGTTCAGCAGGTGCAAGATCAGACTGATTGGCAAGATACTTCTGCCGCTCCTCCTGCTTCCAGGCCAGCAAATCATCTATGCCGGAAAACTGCAGTTCCTGCTGAATACGTTTTGCCAGGATATGTTGATCATCAATAAACAGTCCATTTTCAGCCACCTCGGTATAGACTTCCTCGGGCAGAAAAGACTGAAGCACTTCTTTCTTTTTTGTCAGCCAGAAAAGAAAAATTGCCTCAATGAAATCAACAATAAGATTGGAGCTCTCCACATGGCTCTGCTTACGCAGAAAATGAATCAATAAATCCCTGCGTTTATGAATTTCATCAAGTTCAGTAGACACTTCCCGCAAATCACCTTCGGCCCCGATCTCATTGAAAAACACAGGCATAAGTTTGGTGAACTGTTTTGCCAGATTATATATCGGTTCAATGGGATGATTGAGCAGGTTTGTAACATCACGCTGAAAAAGGTCTGTATCTTTAACACAGGTTCCAGAAAGTTTAATATTAATGATGAGTGCGGAAAAAAGAGTGGCACACCACTTGGGTTCCTGGGTAATCAAATTCAACCAGACTCTGATATTGGCAAGATGTGCCGGATTGGTAATGGGCTGCCAGTCTTCATCCACACCCATGACATTTGCATATTGAAACCCGAAACGAACGGCCTGCCAGAGAAACGCCTCCACCATTCGACCATTTTTACGCTTAAAGACCTCACCACCCAATACCTGAATACACTGGAGAGACGTGTGCGGATACTTTCTTACATTGGCTTTCAACAGTTGAAAAGCGGTAAGCAGGAACTCTTCGATTTCTTCAAATTTCTGAAGACGAATGAGCTGAACCAGAGACCGGTTAATCTCACGCAGAGTCTCTTCATGAATCAGATAAAGCCCTTTAGTGTCCATTATCCGGAACAGAAAAAGCAGCTTCTGATTTTCAGCAAACCTGTTTAACGGCAGGCCCTGCTCACTTGATTTTCCCAACTCTGCTTCGTCTGCCTGGGCCAGCCGTGCAGGGATTTCTTTATAAAGACGAACAACATCAACATGTGCCGGCAAGTCCAGGATATCCTTTAGAGCCGACACCGGTGCAGCTTCAATATCAATGTTCGTCACAGCTTTCTTGTTTAGCCCCATTGCCTCATGGGAAATCGCGGAAAACAGCTGACCGGAATGAAAATCCTCACAAAGTATTCCACAGTGATCAAGGAACCAGGGAAGCGGATCTTCCTCCCTGAGCCAGTAGTCATAATTTCTCTTCAATATCGCCTGCATCAGTCTTGCCATGGGACGATAATCAAATTCCTCCACACCCTGGCCGGCAAAAGCAAGCAAAGATGTGGCCAGTTTTTTCATGGGATGCTGGCCCTGGACAATATGCATCATGATAGGACTCTGTCCATCGTCTAAATCAAGAAGCCTTGTAAAATAATTATTAAAAGAAGCTTGATAGCGGAAGAGATCGTCCACTGAACAAAGACTGACCATCTTGGCAACCCATGCCACCTGCGACTCAATAATCTGTGACAGAAGTTTACCGTTTTTTTCAGAGTCTTCCATGGCCTGGACAAAAAGTCCGGCAAAAAGAGTAAAGGATTCCGGGCCTTTCTCGTGACGCATGTAATAATTACTGTTTTTTAACACAAAACTGCGTAACTGAGGGATCAGGATATTCCAATTGCGGTAAGGATGGCAAATTTCATAGAGAAGAGTTTCAAGGGTATTATGCAAGCCCTTATAACGAGTCACAACTTCAAGCAGGAGTAATAATTCGGAATCTATGACTACTTCTTCTGCTGTTTCCAGAAGATTGGCTGTTAGGGCGTCCGATTCGATATTTTTTAGTTTTTTATTCATCATTCCATTGTTTCGTAAAAGAGTGATACTATTGTTTCTTAAGCTCATATTAATTAGACATTTTATCCCGTAAGTTCAAGGATCTTCTCTCTATGTAGAAAAGAAAAACGATTTAAAACAACATTTCAATGGTAATCAGAAAAATGATGGACTACCCATAGTATACAAACCTTTAAGAATGAAAGCCAATCCTAACAAACCCAACACCCACAAGGTGCTAAGCTTTTCCTGAATGAATCCGTAAAAATTATTTGTAACATTCTATTGTTCATATTGTTCATATTGCCGGGAGTACAAGTTGCAGAAAACAAAACACCAACGAATCGCATTGCTGTTTCGTATAAAAACATTGCTTATCATACTGAGTTTTCATTTCTTCTCTGTTCCTTTATTACAGGCAGCAGACAACGACTGTTTTTTCCCTGCCATCAACCTGCTGCTCAACAGCAATAAATCCTGCTTCATTGATTATGTTGATAACGACCCGAAATACGACATTAGATACAAAGGCCTCTATTATTATCAGCCTGAAATGCCACATACACAGTACGTACTTGAACAATTCTCTGATTCTGAGTTCAACCGTCTGGCACTGACTGACCGCCGCAAGGTTGCTGACAAGCTGCTGGCAACTTTGTTCTTTGGCTATCCTCCCCAGGCACTGCAACAGAAGATCACATCCGGGAATTTCCTCTGCTCTCTACGCCAGGGCCTGTTCAAAGAAACAAATAATATGATTTTGGTTGAAGAGGAAATTCGTAACGATGAATACTATTATCATAGCACCTGGACTCCAAACGAACTCTACAACATCTTTGCCCGTTTCTATGCCATGGAACACCTGGACAAACACTTTCTGCACAATTGGATCTCCTATATCCTGACCCAGACAATTATGTTTTCTCCGGCCTATGAACTGGACTCCTCTCACTATCCAAATATTGCCAGTGTTTACAACTGGCTTGTGCTCGACATGAACGATGATATAGGAATGCGTTATTCCACCTTTATGCACATGGCAAGTTCCGACAACTGGCGCCGGTTCCGCAGCCCGGAGGACAACGGTCGGGAAATGCTTGAAATATACACCTTTGACTTTTCTGATCCCAATGTGCCTAAAGCCGCAACAACTCTGCAAAACTGGTACCTTGACGATGATAATGACACCCTGGTCATAGGCCTGAATCAAAACACCATCCCTCAATCTCTTTTTGGAACCACAGTCACCACCGGATTTGATTTTTATCGGGAACTTGTCAAGTCGGAAGGGTTTGTCAGCGGCAGTGTCCGACGGCTCGTTGATTTCTTTTTCACTGAACATGATGAAAACAACAAGACGCAGATAACAGACCAGATCATTGCCAGCAACCCTGAAACCTGGCAGGATATACTGCTGCAGATCATTTTTTCCAAAGAATTCCTTCTCCATACCTCAAGGGCAAAAAGTGCGGAAGAGCTATTTTATTCTTTGGTCAGAAAACTGGAATACAAGCACAACAAAACAGGCTTTCATTATTTCCATTATGCCCTGATCGACATGAACCAGGCTTCCATGAAATATAAACTTGGCAAGCTTGAAAGAACACCGCTTGACACCCTCTCTTTTGCTCACTATCACCAGTATATCAGAGAAACAATTCTGCGTAAAAATGTCGACTGCTCGATAGATTATGAAAACAATTACAATGACTGGGGGGCTTTTGGCTGGCGACCGCAATTACTGGGAAACGATAGATTTTTATACCTTGAAGATAACCCGGAAGCCACGCTGACTTCTTTTGTTTCCTATCTTTTTGAGCTACTGATTCAACGTCTGCCAACAGACCAGGAACTGGAAATGTTTAAAAATCGTATGTTGAACGAAGAACGTGATAATTACAAAGAATGGAAATATCAACTTTATGGCTTTGATGGCTGCAGATACTATGGACGTGAATATGCAGCCAGGGATGTGATGGACTATATCTCCAGGTTAAGTGAATTATATACATTTCAGGAGGTACAGTAATGAACAGACGTAATTTCTTAAAACTCTCCATGTATACCGGCTGCAGTTGTCTACTACCAAGTTTCGTTCGTGCTGCAGGTCCGCTTGATAATGTGGTTTTTAACTCTACAACATATACTACCAATCGACCTCAAACCATCATAATCTTTCTTTATGGCGGTGCCAGTGAGCTGGCAGGCAATTTCACCAATTACAATGACTTTAAAGATCTCTCTCAGAGCAGCTATGAAGCACATTTTAGAGGCCTGCTGACTCCCACGACCAATGGATTCTGGACTGAGGCCGGCGGTGCCTACATGGATGACTTGCTGGCAGCCGAGGATCTAAATGTATTCCGGACATGTTTCAGCCAGATACGCTGGGACAATGACAACCGCTCCCATGGATCCTGCGTGGCGCAAAACCAGCGTGGCTCATTCGATGAAGATGGCTCAGGCATTCTCAGCAATCTGGCCCATGTACTTAAAAACAATAATCACATTGATGAAAACACAAAACTACCTTTTTTGACCATGGATGGTGATTCCGGTTTTTATGCCACCGGTAATCTGGTACGAAATCCACTCCTGGCACCTATAAGCATCAACGAAAATCTTGACAACCCGTTTCACCGTAACAGTGAACCGGACTTTGGCACAGAGATGGATATGCTGGCACAGATGATGAACGCTGACGGCAAAATTAAAAACGCTTTTGGAAAAAGAGCTGAGATGGATTCGTTCATTGAAACCATAAAATTACTGCCCGACCCAAACGACAATTTGAGTGATGAAAATAAGTACGAAGATTACAGCTTTGCCCAAAAACTAAAAACAGCGATCAAGATACTGAATTACAATCAGGATACTCAGGTTATCACCCTTGCCACCTCAGGGATGGGAGGATGGGATGACCATAATGATGCAATGAACTACATGTCCCGCATGGAGCAACTTTTCCGGGGACTTAAATCTGCCATGGCCCATATCCGTTCAGTGGACAAGCGCGGACAAATCAATATCATGGTTATGGGGGACTTTGGTCGGGGTGTCAATCTGAACAGTGCCAACGGGTGGGATCACGGTAACCTGCAGACTGCTTATGTCCTGGGAGGGACAGATTATTTCAAGACACCGGGTGTTGTCGGTGAAACAGTTGTGGCAGACACCGGATCAGTTAACCGGCTATACCTACGTCCACATGAATCTTCCTACCAGTTTGAGCCCCTCAGTATAGCATCTACCATTTATTCTATCTATGGTATTGAAAACCCGGAAATACTTACAAATGGGATGCCGGTTATT
>JAOZQU010000068.1:7045-15347 GCA_029932055.1 Desulfocapsa sp. | reverse complement strand
GGAGCAGGGATCTTTTTACAAGTTCATCAATGTTGAACCTGTTCCTTGATATTCATTTTGACAACCACTTGTTATGAGTTGGGGTGGGGTTATCTTCCTAGTACGCTAGTACTAGTACGGGGTCGGACCAAGTTATCATATAATTTCTTTGTAACAATTCTCTCAAAAATAACTCTTTTCCGTTCTTAGAATCCTCTTTTCCCCATCAAAAAGAACATTTTAAAAATCGTCGTTGAAGCCTTTGCTCGTCGATCTGCTATTGCAAAAATTGTATCTCAACAGATTATAACTTCCCGCTAGTAATATATTTAAGCACCAAGCATCAAAACGAATCTTGTAAATGTAAAGTGCAGTTGACTCTTTATACCGTGGAACAAACAGACCTTTATTTAATGTCAACCTGGTAATGGCGATCAGGCAACCTTGATACCGGTTTCAAGGATTTTTTTAACAAAGGGATTCTCGACATTAAAGTCTTCTGGTGTGTAAGGTATAGGCTCAAGATCACAACTAACCATAAGTTTAATACGCCTGATCTTGCTCCTATCAATAAAGCGTTCGCCTTTAAATGCTTTAGATACTATTGCAATATCTATATCACTCCATTCAGTATATGTCCCTTGAGCGTAGCTACCAAATAGAACAGCCTGTTCTATCTTGATTTTATTTTCTGCCAATTTTTTTAAAAATTGATTTATCGTTTTTTTTACTTTATCTGGGATTTCAGCCATACTTTCATCTCTTCAATGTTACGATAATAATATTCGCTAAACTCTTTGTCGCATTTCTTATAGAACTCTTTTTTATACTGGGGATACCTTGCTTCAAGGTTGAAATCATTTACCTCATCCAAAAAAAATTCTTGCTCTTCTGTCAGAGTCAGCCTGGTATGCCTTACCAATTTGACAAGATTATGGGTTTTAGGTGGTAATTGATTGTTATTGTCTTGTATATAAATTGCTTTCAATATTTTTTCCAAAACCAAATGTCCAAGAAATAGACACCAATCATATTTCCCCGACAGAAACAAACTACGTGCTGTCTCCCAATCATGGTCTGCACCATCAAGCCAATGTTGTACATGTTCCTTGATATTCATTTTGACAACCACTTGTTATGAGTTGGGGTGGGATTTGGGGTCGGGCCACGCATCCAACTATTTATTAATCTTCAAGTCAATTCACAATAAAAAAAATCAAAATCCCGTGCCTAATCGCTTAATTATAACATTTCTTAATTGTTCAACTCGACGCAAAGTAAAATAATTAATAGGATTATGTTCAATATTTTTTTTAAGAATAAGAGTCCCGAGAAAAACTGCGTTATTACTCGTTATACAATTCTGAGATTTTTTAGGTAACTTACCCTTACGCTCTACTAAAGGAAGATCCAGCTTGAGACAAAAATTATTTTGGGGAGAACTTGATCTTTGTGTATGCCATTTATATTTCAATTTTTTCTTATTCTCATGCAGGCCATCAGACAACAGCAAGGTTGCTGTATCAAAATTTAGCCGCTCAAAAAGGCCCCCTGCCAAATCCCACATTTCATCAAGAGATTGAGATTTATTTATTTGAAGTTGAATATCTAAAAAAGTTCGCCGATCATGACTGATCCCGCTAGCCTCTTTTAAATCACACAACCATCCATAAACCTTATCTGATGCAAGATAATCCAAATAACCAAGCTTTCGGAAGGTGAAAAAACAAACTGCAGTGGGAACAAGTAGAATAAAAAAAGCCAGTTCATCTCTTGCATATATCAATGTAAATGCAACACTGCCTAGCAATACAGTTATACTATACAAAAACAGTACAGCATTGCGATGAGTCAGTCCTTTTTTTATGAGTCGATGATGCATATGCCGCTGATCTGGAGAGAACAATTTTTGTCCCCTGAAAAAACGCCTAACAGGAGCAAGGAGAGCATCAAATAAAGGAACGCCTAACGCTATGAATGGTATCAACATAGCTAGAGTTGTCTGCCCCTTAAGGGAACCTAGAATAGAAAAAGTAGCAACAGTGTAACCTAGAAAATAACTACCGGAATCTCCCATAAAAATAGAAGCTGGATTAAAATTATAACGCAAGAAGCCTAGCGTAGCCCCGGCAATCGCAGCAAAACCAAGCGAAATCAAATATTTTTGAGAGACAACACAGAGTAATAACATAATAAGAGATGTAAAGACCACAACTCCAGCAGCCAACCCATCAAGGCCATCTATAAGATTAATAGCATTAACAACGAGGACTATCCAAAATAATGTAATTGGAAGAGATAGCCAGTCAAGTTGCAAACCGGAAGTCAGTGAGATGGAGAGCACATTAATCTGGATACCGCCAAGCCAGGTAATCAAACCGGCAGCCATCTGACACAGAAGTTTTACAGAGGCTGGAAGAGAACGTAAATCATCCCACAGGCCAACAGAAAAAACAAGTGTCCCTGCGACAAGGATTGTTATCATACGATTTTCATGAAGCAGTAAATCAGAAACATCAGTACGGAACAAAACACATAGAAGAAGGGAAAAAACAAAAGCCAAATATATTGCCACACCACCAATACGAGGCATAGGAGTTGTATGTGTACAACGTTCATTTGGTACATGAACAATATCATACCTCAACGAAAACTTCGTAACCAAAGGGGTTAAAACGAGAGATAAAACGAGTGCGGTAATAAAAACAAAAAGAAGAGTTGTCATAATTTATCAAACTGATAATGCAATTCTTTAATCAAAAGCTTCTGCTTCAAATCAGCCAGCAAAAAACTTATTTCACCCTTTCCAAAAACTTCTCTGGAGTTTTTATATCGAATATGAATCGTGAATCGACCATCTATATTGATTTTCTCATGCTTCTGCTTCCATTTGAGTATCATGACGGCGAGGGAAATAGAATCAGCGTCTTCAAAAAGCTTTATATAGGTAGGCATAATCTCTGTTAGTGGCTTACCGTTTTCTGTCGCCTTAAGGTCAAAAAAACGGGAAAACGCGAGGAAATTCTTGTTTTCGTAGGCCTTGAGGTATGTCGTGAAAAACTCATCTATCCTTCCCTGAGTATTGGCCTTAATTTCCTTCCGGGAAGGCTCTGCTTCCTTCTGTTTCTGAAATGCTACTGAAACTTGCGTCGAATCCTGTTTTTCTTTGTGATCACTTTCCTTAACAATTACTGTGGGGGCGTTTTGCTTTGTTTGTATTTTCCGTTTGACATCCGCTACTGGAGTTACACTCTTCTTAGCAGCAAAAATTTTATTTGGAGGATCTTGCTCTGTAATCTTAGTCGACAACGAAGAGGTTTCTTCAACAAGCACCTTCTCAATACCCACGTCAGGTTCAGGTACATTAAGATGGACATCTTTTTCAACACGTGCAATTTCTTTTTGCTGCACTTTTGCTTCAACGACTATCGATTCAGTTACTGGAGTTACAGTCTTTTTAGCAGTAATAGCTTTATCAAGAGGATCTTGGTCTGTAGTTTTAACCGGTCGCGGAGAGGCCGCTTCAACAAGTACCTTCTCAACACTCACGTCAGGTTCAGGTACATTAAGGTGGACATCTTTTTCAACACGTATAATTTCTTTCTGCCGTACCTTTGATTCAACGATTATTGGTTCAGTAACAACTGCAATTGCCTTAGTTTCCTGCTCTACTTGATTGACTACAGTTTTTTCTTCCTGCTCAATAGAATGAGGAGGAATAAAAGCTACCCGACTATTCTGCAATCCGGCAAGCATTGCTTTTTTTCGGTATCCGTTTGCAGCAACGATGCTGACTACAATCATCGCCACTGCCAAAGCACTAAACCAAAGAATATTTTTTTTCTTACGTTCTCTACTTACACTGTTCTTGGGCTGCCCTCGCCAGTGTCCAGCGGAATTCACAGGACTGGCAATTTCCTGTGCCACCTTATCACCCGTCAACAATGCATGATAGGCTTTAGTAATTTCAATAAAAGTATCTGCATCTTCTGAGCCTCCTGCAATAGAGGTGTCGGGATGGTACCGAAGGCTTAGTGTTTTATATGCATGTTTAATTTCTTTTTCACTCGCACCTATCTCCAGACCAAGCACATTATAATATTCATCACTCTCCTGGCCAGGTTGGAAGATAGAGAGAATCTGATTAATTTCATAAAGAAAATTTCGTACATCAACCTGGCTACTATAGCACTGCTTATCAACCCAGCCCATGGCTTCACGGTCATCTTCGTTATTTTTTCTTGTCAGTAATTTACAAACGGCAAGCATCCCGTTATTATCAGCAACAAAAGCAATCATTTCCTCAGTTGGAACATTACTCGCATACTTTTTTATCAGGCGGGAAAGAAGTGTTTTATCCTGGGAAGTTATCATTACTGTTCGTCTAAAATAGTGAAATGTTCGCCTGTTTCGGCGATTTCAAAATTAGCCAGCCAAATATCACCAGCTAATTTATTGTCGATATAGGTGCTCTTCCGTCTACGCAGTCTAATAACCATGGCATTGCATTCTTCGGGAACCTCTAACAAAAGATACAGATTCGTCCATGGTTGATCACTTTTCACCATTTCAGTTTTATTGTTGGGAGCTTTACATTTATAGCCATAGGCCTCAAGAAATGGCAGCTGATCTGTTGAAAGGTTTGCTGTTTTTATTTCCCCTTTAAGAGCATAGACCTTCCCCCCCTGCAACGGAACGATCTGGTAAATATTGTATAAATTGATATTATTCTTACGGTTAAAATGGAGATGCAGTGAAGACGGCTCACCTTTATCATCTGCCTGTGTTAACTTCCAATTGGCACCTTTATTCTTGCCAATCCGCCAGCTAAAGGCTGTTTGCAAGAGCTCTTTTGAAAAATTTCCATTAAAGAAGAGAGAATTGGGATGCAAAAGTTTATCCCATATGGTGTTGGCAGTCTCCACTTCACCCATGGAAAGAAGCATATTAATAAAAGACAGAACATCCTTTTTCCGTTCATGAATTCCCTCTATTTCCAGAGCCTGAAAAAAAACAAGTCCTTCATCCACTTTTTTCTTGCTGGTTGCGTACCGAAACAAAGAAACCAGGTTTTCATCCCCAAGTATTTCCAATAACTCTGAAGGGTCTTGCCAGACAGAAAAAGCCATACGCAGAGCATCATTCTTTTGTTTTCCACCAATCTCGCTAATAATAAAAGAAAGGTCTTTGGCCAAAATATCTTTTCTATCAGCCTGATTTGCGACCAGGGCTTTATCCCAGCGCCAACGCTTTATATCTTTTGCAAGCAGGCTTGTGTAGTCCAAAATTGCATTGGCCTGCTGTGACAGATGCTGATCGAGCTTTAATTCTGCGAGCCCTAGCCAGGCCGGTAAATAAACAGGATTTGCTTTCAATGCCTTCTGATACAAGGAATTAGCAGTACTCAGATCGGCATCGAAAACATGCTTTTGTTTTGCCAGCCAGGAAAGGAGGTAAGGATTTCTTTGATATTTATGCAATGATGAAAGATCTGCTTTCTGGCTGTACTCACTCTGTTCAAAGAGCACTAGCCTAAACTGCAGGAGGGCTAAAGCCACCAGGCCAAGAAAGCAAAAAAGACGTACTGTTTTATGTTGGATGCTAACCAATTTCATCTATAGGTAATATTATTTTCTTCAGCTCTATTCTGATAACGTGGTAAAAAACTCGTACATTTGACGACAAGACTACTCGTCACACTGCTCCAGCAGTATAACGCACCTTAGGAACCCGCGCTCTGCAACAATCATGGCGCAGAGCGCCTAGGGCTAGGCAACACCGCAGAGCGATGTTGCCAGGATAGCCATTTCAACACGCTCTGGATTTCCGCGGGCTTGTCCGGGGTAGTTTCCGGGAATGACGAAGCCGAGACCTTTTTACGAACCTGTCAACTTTTATCTTCCTTACCGTACTCATAATTGTATGCGTAATACTTGTATCCACCATAGGAATAACCATAGCCCTTTTTCTTTCCACTCTTATTAATAATGGCACCAAGGATTCTTCCGCCAACATTTAACAAAGACTTTCTAAAATGTTTTACCCCTTCTCTGGGCGTATCACCTTCAACGGCTATCAGGATAACTCCATCTACCATATTTGCCAGGACAAGAATCTCAGCAAACCCCTGGTAAGGAGGGCCATCCACAATGATCCGATCATAATTTCTTGACGCCACACTCAGAAGCTGTCGCATACGTTTTGAGGACAACAACTCTGCTGGATTAGGTGGTAGTGGTCCACTGCTGATAAAATCCAAACCATCAAATTCCGTTTTAGTTATAACATCACTAAGCTTGGACATGCCACTGAGTACACTTGATAAGCCTTTGCCCTTTTCTCCATTTTTAAATATTCGGTGCAAACTCGGCTTCCTCAGATCAGCATCGATGAGCAGGCAGGTTTCATCCTCGGCCAGATAAGACAGACAAGAGTTAGAAGAAAGCGAACTTTTTCCGGCTCCGGGCAACACACTTGTAATAAGAATGGATTTTGGCGGATCATCTGCCACGGAAAGACGAACCGAGGTCATGGTCGTCCTGAAGGCCTCCGCCACTGGAGAACGGGGATCGTTAAAAAATTTAAGGGCCATATTACTTCGATTATCTACGGCCTCCTTATCGTAAGGTATAAGACCAAGTACCGGGATATGAAAACGATCTGCCATTTCATCTGGATTTTTAATGGTATTATCAAAATATTCCAAAAGAAATGCTGTACCAATACCGGCGAACAATCCAAGCACAATCCCCAGCAGGAGATTAAGGGCAACTCTTGGCTTATAGGGATAAAGAGGGGGTCTGGCAGTGTCTATGATCTGGATATTAGTAACTGCAGCACCAATAGTAGCTTCGATCTCCTTGGCACGCTGCAGTAGACTATTGTAGATCGATTTACTGCTCTCCACCTCACGTTCGTAAATCTTATATTGGGTAGCTTTCTTTTCCAAATCAAGAGATCGTTGTTTCTGGAGGTCTGCCCTTTCCTGCAAATATTCTTCGGTCTTTACTGCGGTTTCATAGTCACTTCTGATGGAGTTGATTATTTGCGTTTTTTCGTCATTGAGTCTTTGCACCAAATCATCCATCCGGGCTTTCAATTGGATCATTTTAGGATAGCCGGGTTTAAATGTGGTACCAAGATCCTCATATTCTGCCTTTAAAACAGAATATTGTGTTTTTAAAGTCTGAATGAGCTCACTATTTAAAACTTGAGTAAAATTCTGGGCATTTTCCCCTTGAGTCTGTTCGTAACGCGCTTCCATTCTAATCCGTTCAGCTCCTGACTTTGCCAAAGCATCGTTCAGCTCTTCCATCTGCCTGAGAACCATATTAAGCTTGGGATTAAGGGAAACCACTCCAATTTTCCTGGCAAATTCCTGTAATGCAATCTCTGATTTTTCCAGTTTCATCTGGGCAGACAGAATCTGTTTATCAAGAAAGCGGGAAGCATCCTGAGATGCCTTTATATTCCCATCCATATGCATATTGATAAACTCATCCATTGCTGTGTTGGTAATATCAGCAGATAATACAGGATCAGATGTTTCAAATGTAACTTCGATAAGCTCACTGTTACGCACAGGGCTAACCTTAAAACGATTTTTAAAGCTTCCAAGAATTGTATCATGAAGAATTTGCTGCTGTGCTCCTTCGGATAGTAAGCTTATCGAATCCTGGGACTCATCAGCACGTACAAAATTTTTCAGCGTAGCAAACAAACCCTTCCCGTAAGAGTCGCCTGCTTTCACTCCGGCATTGGGATTGAACACCTTGTTCTCACTTAATTCAAGAAGATCAATAACTCTATCGGCCAACTGTTCACTTTGGAGAAGTTTCACCTGGGTTTGTTGAAACTCCATTGTTTTTAGTGCACTTCCTTCAAGGCTGTCAAACTTGGTGAGGTTTGCCGACTGCGCAGAAACTTTTAACGAACCGCGAGCCTTAAACTGCGGTGTCATGGCAAAAGTAACAATTGCCACGGAAAAAAACAGAAAGAGCAAGACAGTTACCACTGCCCATTTTCTTCGTATTATAACATCCAGCAAGTCACGTAAATCTATCTCATCCTGTAACTCCGGGACAACCTCGCGCACCTCTACACTGGGCAAATGTTGTCGATGGTCATCCCGGATAACCAGTTGATTATCTGCGTCCGGATATTGGTTTTGTTTTCCTTTAATCATAAAATCATCACTGGTGGTGAAGTGTATGTATAAGTTTTAGTATAAATATTTTGTAACTATTCAGCGTAATTTTGCGGACACTGGATTTTGTATTTTTTCGACTACAACTTCATGAAATCCGTCATTCCCGAGTGTAGT
>JAOZQU010000068.1:0-7035 GCA_029932055.1 Desulfocapsa sp. | reverse complement strand
AAATATATTTTAACAGCAACACGCTGAATAGTTACAACATTTTTAGATATTGCTTATCAACGAACCAGGGTTGGTAACACACAATCTTGTGAGTAAATCATCCCCTAATATCCCAATTAACTTTTGCCAATCAGCCTGGTTGGGAGGACGTCTACTTGTGCTGGAATGAGCGTCTGAAGCAAGGAAATGAACACTGTTTTTATCGATCAAATACATTGCTAGTTTTTTGCTTGATTCGCCAAATTTATCAAGGAGACTACCAATATTGATCTGTACCTGTAACCCTTGTCCAACAAGATCAACCAGTGGTTCAGCAGTTTCCTGAAAGGAGGGTATCCGTTCGGGATGAGCAAGTATGACACCATATCCTGAAGCCATCATCTCTCTGGCACACTCAAGCAGGTCACAAGACGAGTCATTGAATGAAGGCTCCAGCAGATAAATATTACTTTCACCTAATGGCTGCAACACACCTTTCTCTAACCTGTCCATCAATTTTTGATGATAGGCGATTTCCATGCCGGGAAAAATTTTCAGAGTTATATCCTTTTCAAAAAGATACTTATTCAGATCCTGTAAGATATTGGTAATACAGTCACGCCCTGCTGCCCATGCCGTTCCTGGAATAAAATGAGGCGTTGCAATGAGACATGTGATCCCAACGTCGACATAAGCTTTAGCCATAGCCGCACTTTCATCCAAATTTTTTGGTCCATCATCTAGCCCATGCAGGATGTGTACATGGATATCTATAAATTGAGAGAGATTTGCTGCCATAATTATTTTGTATCTTATAGGTACTTAATGGTTTCGTAAAATCTTATACTTTTCTCTATACCGTCATTCCCGGAGCCGCGACCTTTTCACGAGTTTATCATATTTGACTTCTGATGAATTCATCAAGAGTTACTCATTTTTGTCGAAAATTCTGTAATAGAATGGGAAAGCAAAGCAGCTAAAGTAACCACATAAAAAAGATTAGCCGGTAAGTGCCAACCAAAATCAATACAGCCATGAATAAAAAACCCAACTATCCCGCAAAATGCTGCACCTCCGATGACAAGAGTAGGCTCTACCTTTTCTCCTGACATTCTAATTTTTTGTAATAGTTTTTTCCGGGCCATCATCATTGCCCAGAACAACCAAGAAAAAAAGAGCAGAGCTGCAGGGAGTCCAACTTCAATAGCTAACTGTAAATATTCATTATGAGCCTTATCAAAATGACTAACAGTAGCAATCCCCTTAAGATAGACAGGAGAAAGAAGTGAATAGGCCCCTAATCCTATCCCGGTAAAGATATGATCCATAAGCATTGGTAAGCTAGCTAAATAAACTGCCCACCTTCCTGAACCGGAAGATCCAATGTTATCAAAACGTGAAACAAGGGTTTCCAAGCCAAGTAAGGATCCGTAGCCCAGAATAAAACATACAAACAGTCCACAAAAAATACATTTCAATTTTCTGGAAATTGGCAAAAAGAAATTTAACAACAGCATCACGAGAAACATGGAAATAATACCACCTCTGGATAATGAAAAAAGAACAGCAAGTAACATAATTCCAGTGGCAAGAAAGAAAAGTGGGGCAAGTTTCTCCGTGTCACCCATTCTTCTTATCCGTTCCCGCAATTTCTGACGACGATGTCTTTTTTCTGCGAGTTTTTGATTGCTGGTCAAACAAATCGTTGCACCTGCCATAGCCAGGGGCCAACACATATTAAGTAGTGAGGCATACTGGTTTTTATAAATGATGGTACCGGAAGCCGCTCTTGATTTCAGAGGTAACCAGAGAATTCCAATATGAGGATTCAAAAACTGAAACAGTCCATATAAAGCTTCCAGAACACCAAGTACGATTATAATCAGAAAAACAATACGGACGACCCTATCGTCTCTGTGCATTAAGACTTTAAGGCTCAGGAAATATACAAGCAAAGCCAGCAGCAAAATAACCTTGGTCAAACTGAGCAGGCCATGATCACTTATTGAGACAAAATCCTGCCGGGTTCCGGCAAGATCATTTACCATTTCAACTCGAAGAGCCCTTGCTGGAGACAAAATTTCTATCCATGAAAGAGGAAATGGAACAGATTGGACGGCTGCATAGACAAGCAGCAGGATGAGGGGGATCAGCCAGGACTTTCCTATCATTACAGATTCTTGTCCAGGCGCAAAAAAACAGAGCCAGGAACCAAGGCCAACAAGTACAAGCATGACGTATGAACCGTACACGATGGGATGTACCGCGCCAAAAAGTAGCGGGACAGTTGCCAGTATAAAACAGGTTAGATAAAGTGGAATTTTACTGAGTTGAGCCGAAATATTCACAACGTGATATTCTCTTCAAACCTATGCAAAGCTATTTACTATGCGTGGTAGCTTCTGGGTCTCTATACGTGAAGCCGGTTCCCATGAAACCAAGTGAGAATCCACTTCCTGAACTAAAAAGACCTGATGAACTGGACTCAGCAAAAATGATATCCTGATCCTGAATAAAAAGAGTATCCCCGACCCCACCCTGCAAATCACTGTAGCTGAGGGTAATAATTTCACGGTTTTTTCCGGAACCCATATATCGAATAAGCTTAATTGCATCATCATCAGCATATGAGGCTAAGCCTCCGGCTAAAGAGAGCGCCTCTGTGATCGTCATTTTTGTATCAAGGGAATAGGTTCCAGGTTTGCGTACTGCTCCGTCAATAAAACACTGTCCTGCTTCCGGCACAAAAATAACATCACCACCCAGAACTATCATATTCTGTTCCATCTTTCCTTCTTTCATCAACTCATCCAAGTTAATAAAATAGCTGACACGCTTCTTTGTCAAAGGATTTTCTCTGGTAATATACGCAATGGAACCTGATTCCGGGGTGAGACCACTGGCGATAGCTATGACATCCAGTAGGCGTCGTTGTGATACATAATCGTAGGTGCCGGGTTTAACAATTGCACCAACCAGTGTGATTTGTTTGCTGACATGCTCTTTTATATGAATTGTTATATGAGGATCGTGGAGGTATTTCTGTTTGTAAAGATTTTCAATTTTTTCTTCTGCTTCTGCAGCTGACAAACTATAGACATCTACATTATTCAGTAATGGAAGACTGACAAAGCCACGGGAAGAAACTCTTACTTCGGCATCCAGGTCTTCTGTTTCATAAACCTTAACAACAATCAGATCCCCAGGTCCTAATTGATAGTCACCAGAACCTTCACCGCTTAATATTGCTGGAGAAAAGACATTTTTTTGGCTTCTGTTGTACTGTTCTTCCTTTTCCTGATATTTTTTCTGGAAATTTTCAAGGTCAGTTGTTGCCTTAAATTGCTCTTCAGCACAGCCGACAAAAAGAAAAAATAGGGACACAAACAAACAAAATGCTGTGGCTGTCTTTCTAAATGTAGTCATTTTGTAATAAAAAAAAGCTTATTCTCTATTCTATTGACGGAAAAAAAAGGACTATCAAAAAAAATTGATAGTCCTTTCAGAAACCTACCCAATGAATAACACTTTTACTATTAAGAATTTGGACTAGCGGGCGGTCTTGGCGCGGGTGCTGCAGGTGCTCCTGCTTCAGGTACATAGTCATCGTCATCATCGTCATCATTGTTATTATCAATAATGAGGATTGCCCCGGTTGCCAATGCAGCAACTCCGACACCAATACCAACCATTGCTTCTGTGCTCAATCCAGTTCCAGTTGTCGTTCCACTACCTGCTGTACCGCCGGCGACGTCAGCCATTGCAAGTACAATTTTATGATTGGCATCAACAGTTTGCATACCATCTGCTGTTGCAAACACCAGACGACCTTCAGTAACAGCAATTTCTGTCTCGCCGGCATCGTTCACTTGAACAGATCCTCTGACAACAGGAGAAGAACCTGCATTAAATACTACTTCAGCAACACTATATGTTCCACCGGGTGTATGAAAAGCAATTTTACGGGAATTATCATTAACAACATAATTTAACTGTCCGCCGCGAACATACAGATTAAAAACCGACTCTTCATTTTGAATTGCAAATTTTGCCTGATCTGCAGCAACCAGAGTAATGCCTTCTGATTTGATCATGCATTTTCCGTCGCAAACCATTAAAGAACCTTCATCAACAGGATTTTGCCCTGAAAGTTTATCTGCGAGTTGACCACTTTTATATACAGACAGGTCACCATGGGCAACACTTCCGGCTGCAAAACATGAGGTTGTAAAACTAAAGGCTAAAAGCATGGATAACGCTGCAACAGCAATTTTTTTCTTCATTCTTTCCTCCGATTTAAGATAGGATTCTTCTTCCCCGATATCATTTATTTACATTTGAATCATATTTTATCACAAATCCAAGCCAATGTAAAATAAAGATAAAATAAATTATCGTTTTTACAGAACAAACAGCTTTGTGGGTTTATTTTGTGCGGCAACATGAAGATCACACAGGTGGTCATGCTTCATGACAGCAGCAGCACTTTTCAAGGCCAGATCCGGTCGATTATTTTTTTCGCTCAGGTGAGCAAGAACAACATATCTCAATTTTTCATGAAGCAGACTTTGCAGAAAGACAGCGGCCTCTTCGTTGGCCAGGTGTCCCTGGCTTGAACGGACCCGTTGCTGGAGAAATAAAGGGTACGGTCCATTTTTAAGCATCATTGGGTCATGGTTAAATTCTAAAACAACGGCATTGCATCCACTGAGTCTTCTGGCAATAAGGTGTGAAACCTTGCCCGTATCAGTGCAACAGGCCACACTCACTCTGCCGTCACTGATAAGATACCCAACAGGATCAAGGGTGTCATGGGATATTGCAAAAGAACGAACTTCCAGATCCTGTAATTCAACAACTTTTCCTGTTTCAAATTCCACTCGTTTATGCAATTTACCGAGTTTTTTATCACTCCCCTTAAATGTTCCCTCATTGGCATACACAGGAAGTCTGCAACGCCTGGAAATCACTCCTGCCCCCTGAATATGATCATTATGCTCATGGGTAAGAAACAGACCATCCAATGCATCCATTTCTTTATCATGGACAGTGAGACGTCTGGCTAACTCCTTTCCTGAAAAACCGGCATCTATAAGAATGGACGTTTTTCCGGACTCGATATAGAGAGCATTGCCATTACTGCCGGAGCCAAGCACTGAAAAATACATTTTTTTATTTATCTTCTCTAGATGCCGGTATGGCCAAAGCCACCTGCACCGCGTTGGGTATTGTTAAGTGTTTTTACCAGTTCCAACTGTGCCTGTACTACAGGGGCCAGAACCAGTTGGGCTATTCGATCACCACGATTAACAGTAAAAGCACTTTTACCAAGGTTAATCATAGCAACCCGTACCTCTCCTCGATAATCAGCATCAATGGTTCCCGGGCTATTAATTACGGTGACCCCATGTTTCACCGCAAGACCGCTTCTTGGCCGTACCTGAATCTCGTAACCGGGTGGGATTGCCACTTGAAATCCCGTGGGAAAGAGATGAATTTCACCTGGTTCAAGGATATAGGGTTTATCAAGTGCAGCCTTCACATCCATGCCTGCTGCCAACTCGGACTGGTATTTCGGCAGAGATAGATCATTGCTCTTTTCCGGGTGCAGCCAACTGATTTCCACGTTCATTTGTTTCATACATTCACCATAACCGTTCACCGGCCATACACATTTGCTATAGAACTTGATCTGTAAGTGTTTACCAGTGCCTTATATTCTTTCATTTTTGACTGCGTAGCTTATGTGGTTATAAGTAAGTAGGCAAAAATGGACGAAGATGAGGTGCTGGTGAACGCTTACCATTCACCATACCTGAAACTTTTCAGGGAGGCCATAAAAACAGCCGTTTTCCATTGCCAACAATCAGGTAAAAAGGTAGAAACTGAATCAAGCAATTTTCCCAAAAATGAAAAAACCAACCAACTATTCCCATGGAATTCACCATCAACAACGACTTTAACGATGTCAGACTCGATAAGTTTCTTCGAAGAACCTATCAGGATATCCCCATCTCAGGGATCTTTAAAATGATACGAAAAGGCAACGTCAAGGTAAACAAAAAAAAGAAAAAGCAGAATTATCGACTGCAGGCTGGAGACATTGTTCGTGTGTGGGAAGCATCACCACCTACTGCAGCAAAGCCACTGCTTCAATTATCAGATGACGAAAAACAAGTCATTGGAAACTACATTGTCTACCAGAACAATGACATTCTTCTCTGCAACAAACCGTCTGGCATGGTGATGCATGTAGGGAGCAGCCACGAACATGGGCTTAGTGAACTGATACAGGCATACACAAAAAACAGACTTTTCAGTTTTGTACACCGAATCGACAAAACAACCTCAGGACTTGTCCTTGGGGCAAAAAATACTCCAACAGCAAGAAAACTTTCAGAACTGATTCGAGATCGAAAAATTCAAAAAAGATATGTGGTTCTTGTTGAGGGTAGAGTGAAAAAAGATCATTTTCTGCTCACCAGTTTTTTAAAAAAAGAACACAAACGGGTAATGGTGCATCCTGATGGGGAAAATGGTGCAAAAGAGGCTCGCAGCGAATTCTCGGTTCTTAAACGAGGTCAATACAGAACACTACTCGAAGCAAAATTACATACCGGAAGGACTCACCAGCTCAGGGTACAGCTTGCACACATCAACCACCCCATTACAGGAGATCAGAAATATGGAAAAAAAGAAAAACAAGACCTTATGTTTCTTTTTTCACAACGCCTTATAATACCAACTCTAAGTATTGATTTTTCTTTGCCTGTACCGGACAGCTTTTATGCTGCCCTTCAATAGTGATGGATTCGTGTAACTATTCAGCGTAATCGTTGCATTAGCTGAATCTTGTGTTTTTCTGACTAAAACTTCATATAACTGGTCATTCCCGAGTGTAGTTATCGGGAATCTTGTCATAATCGAGATAGATTCCCGATAACTACACTCGGGAATGACGGAGCCAAGAACTTTTTTATGAGTTTATCAATAGGCTATTCAGGAGCGCCCCATATCTGTGCAGGCAGGCTGGAGAACTATAGTAGTTCCTATGTG
>JAOZQU010000274.1 GCA_029932055.1 Desulfocapsa sp. | reverse complement strand
AGCAACTCTTCCTCCGGTACCACACAGGGAAGTGCCTCTCCAATATATTCTTCAATATCCATGAGATAAAACGAGCTTTCCTCGTCCGCAAAGCTGATGGAAATCCCATCGGCTCCGGCACGTCCTGTGCGCCCGATGCGATGCACATAGTCTTCCGGCTCATAGGGAAGGGTGAAATTCACCACATGACTAATTCCGTCGATGTGAATCCCTCTACCTGCAACGTCTGTTGCAACCAAAACTTTAATGTTACCGTTACGAAAATTTTCAAGGCGTGCTGTTCTTTTCTGCTGCGGGACATCACCGGTGAGCAGTGTGCAGTTTACGCCATCCCGACGCAAGCGATCATTGAGCCTTTTTGCATCTCGTTTCATATTGGTAAAGACAATCACCCGGTCACAATTTTCGCTTTTGATAATATTATAAAGAAGCAGATATTTTTCGTCCCTGGTGGTCATGTACACAATCTGTTTCACGGTTTCAACAGCCACCTGCTCAGCCTCAGTCTCAACTGACACAGGCTTAACACACCACTGGGATGCCAGGCGTCTTACATCTTCTGTGATGGTTGCGGAAAACATCAGGGTCTGCCGCTTATCCCTGTTAGGTGTCTTGTGGATGATGGAGCGGACGTCCGGGATAAAACCCATATCCAGCATCCTGTCCGCCTCATCAATCACCATGATAGCAGCTTCGTGCAACTGCACCACACGCTTGCGGGAAAAATCAAGAAGGCGGCCGGGAGTGGCCACCAGAATATCAACAGGCCGATCCCGCAGATTGCGCTGCTGACGCTCATAGTCAGTACCGCCATAGGCCTCTGCCACACGTAGAGGCAGATATTTACCGATTTCTCTGGCATCTTTTGCAATTTGAATCACCAGTTCCCTGGTTGGTGCTATGATGAGAGCCCGAGGTGTTCCGTTCTTGCGTTTCTGCTGCTTTTCTCTGATTAATCTTGCAAAAATACCAATCAGGAATACAGCACTTTTTCCTGTTCCGGTACTTGCTTTACCGATAAGATCTTTCCCGGCAATAACATCCGGCAATGATTTCTCCTGAATAGGTGTGCAAAACCTGAAATTAAGGTCTGCAATACCATGCATGATACCAACAGGAAGGTTAAAATCATGAAACCGGGTCTTTCCCTCTCCAGGTGTAACCGAAAATTGCGACACACTCCATCTTGGTTTCCTGTTTTGCTGTGCAGATGGCTTTGTGGGGACGGATTTAGCAGCTGGTTTCTTACACTGTTCAGGTGCCTGGGCTTCAGCAATAACCGGAGGTTCAACTTTTACAGACACCTCAGTGGGTTTTTTGTAAAATGCGGTAGAAATAACTCCACATTGTCTAATAATACGGAGCTTTTTTCTTCTGCTCAATCGTTGTCTGGCTTGTCTTTTTTTCATCTATTTTATACTGCGATTTTGCGCAACATATCTATCCCGTCAGGGGTAAAATTTTCTTTTTCACTGAGTTTGAAAATCTCAGCAACGCTCATGAAACTGCCACAAGCCACCTCTTCTTTCTGTAACTGAAAAGGGCCATTGTGAATACAGGAAAAAATCCGCCCCCAAACCCGATTAGTATCTTTTTCAAAATATTGATCAAAAAGAGTAGTAAGAGAAACGCCATCTACTCCCAGTTCCTCAGCAAGCTCTCGTGCTGCTGACTCTTCGTAGGATTCCCCGGCAAGTACAACACCTCCTGCAGCCACGTCCCAGCAGGATGGATACACATCTTTAGTGTCTGTTCGTTTTTGCAGAAAGAGTTCCTGCTTCTCATTAAACACAAGGATATAGCAGGCACGATGGATCAGCCCCTGCTCACGCATGATGCGTCTTGGCAGTGCCTCCACTTCCAGGTTGTCACGATCAACAATCTGAATGATTTCTTCTCCGGGATTATACATTAGCTTTGATACCAGGGCGTTCACAATGAGGAGTTGGAATGGCAGGAGGCCCATTCACCAGCATCTGGGCAATGGTGAGTTTCACTCGTGGATAGAGGTGTAGTTTCTCTCCCATGAATTCACGCTCGACTCCCACAAGACGCTGCAACAGTGGTGTACGCTCCACATGCGGTGCCTGGGAATCATGAACAAATTTCTTTTTTATAATCTTCTGACAGCGAAAACAGCCTGGAAAACTGAGCGTCTGCCCGTCAGGTCTTCGCATGGAAGCCGGTACGCCGTGGGTTCTGCAGACCATAAGCCTGTGGGTGTAGAGCATACAACGGCCTTCTTCATTCAATGGACACATAACCTGCGGACGCTCGCCCTTGGCCTCTGCCTGTTCGCACTCAAGAATATACTGCTTTGAACGCTCAATCAGTTCCTGCTGTTTTGCTTCCTCAAGTGCGCGGAAACCCTGCCAGAGATAAGCCCATTCAGTATAGGTGTGATGGAGAAAATAGGAATCACAGCAATTGTCAGGGCAGCCGTCACAACTAAAATTAAGAGCACGCGCGACCTCATCATAGTCGGACTCCATGGCTTCATAAATCTGCCCTATCTCTTTAGTAAGCTCTTCACTGAGCTGCACCTCTTTCATCTTGTTACCTCTTCAAAACATTGTACCTGGTAGATTTCAATATCCGGATGGGCATCGCGCCAGACATTATCAGGCATCCCTGCCTTGCGGCAAAGATGGTCAAGAAAGAGCGCAGGATCCGGCAACTGCTCCCAGACCTGTGGCAGAAAAGTAGCTCCTGCTCCGCCAATCTGTAAGATAACCCCATCTATTCCCGGTCGCAGCTTGGCAATAAGGTCTTCCCCATCCTTATACTCAAGCTTTTGCGGCTTGCTGAGCACGGAAATATCGATTTCCACCTGTGGTAACTCTCCGGCAGTGAGTGGGGCAAATCTGGAATCATTGAAGGCTGCGTTCAGGGCATTTCGCTGCACTCCTTCTGCAACAGATCCAGAAGGAAGAAGGTTGCCGATACAGCCACGCAGAGCGCCATTAATTTTCAGGGTGACAAATGTTCCGCATTCGGACTCAAGGGCAGAATCCCAAGGCATTGCAGCCTGTTTTTCTCCACCTAATTTCTCACTTATTGTCTGTCTGGCAAGTGCCAGTAAGGTGTTTCCCTGTTCTTCCGTCAATATTTTTTCCATATCACCACTCTACTCCCAGCATCAGACAATTGATGCCACTTCCAATCCCAAGCATGGCCGCTTTTTCACCACGCTGAAAACAATCCTGCTCAATGGCCATGGCCATGGTTATGGGTGCTGAAACCGAACCCACATTGCCAAGAATCTGCAGGGTCTCAAAATTCTTTTCCTGATCAAGCCCAAGGGTGTCAAAAAGCAGCCGCGCATGGGCAGTACCCACCTGATGACAGAAAAAACGATCCATATCATCCCCGTTCCAGCCGGCAGTTGAAGAAAATTTCTGCCAGGTCAGATGCGCTGTTTCCACACCTCTTATTAACAATTCTTCAGAATTGGTATTCATAAGTGTGATCGCCGCACCGCTCTGCGCCCCCTGACAGAGATCAGAATGTCTGGTGTTGGCTTTCCATGCTCCACGAATAAGACGTGGTTTGTCCATGCCGGACTGAATATCGCACATATAGAGAGCAACTGAACCTGAACCAATGGTTAGGGACGCAAAGGCGGGCTTGATCTTTTTTCTGGTCAAGGTTTCATCGTTCAGGAGTGCCTGGATTGTTGATTCAACAAGCTCTTCAGCGGTTTCACCTGCCACAATCAACCCATTTTGTACCTGTCCCAGTTCAATCATGTTTGCCAGCATCACCATACCGTCAAGAAATCCAAGGCAGGCATTGGAAAGATCAAACAGCAGACAATCCTCTGATAATCCAAGCCGGTTATGGACAAAAGAAGCAGTGGCCGGTTCCATCATATCCCTTGAAACCGAAGTAAAAATAAGACATTCAATGGACTCAGGGTCAAGTCCCGCCTTATCAAGTACTACCTTCCCGGCACGTGCCGCTCCCTGACTTGGCATGGTTCCCGATTCCCACAAACGCCTCTCCCGAATGCCGCTCATCAACTCCAACCTTCCGGCAGGGAGCTTCAGGCGCTCATACAGAGGTGCAAGCCTTTCCTCAATAGCTTCGGAAGTCAGTACCTGCGGAGGCAATTCATAGCCAAATGTGTGGAGACAAACTTTTGAATAGTCCATATTTTTCGTATAGCACTAATATCACGGTAAAGGATGG
>JAOZQU010000273.1 GCA_029932055.1 Desulfocapsa sp. | reverse complement strand
TATCCAGAGATAATAATCCAAAAAGGGAGGTCTTCTGGACACAGCCCTATCTGGACCGTGCTGGTAATGGAATGATGGTCAGCTGTGCCATACCTGTTGATGAACCATCTGGTGTAGCCGGGATACTGGGTGCGGACATTATATTAAACTTCATCAACAGATTTACCGTACCTATTGCAACCCTGCCTGGAGAAATGATTCTGGTCTCACCGAACCGTGAGGTAATCTCAGCCTCTAGCCTGTCCTATGACACAGAAAGTGATATTGCTCTTCTTGATACATTTTTGGAGAGTAAGAGTGATGAACTCATGGAGT
Source organism: Desulfocapsa sp. (assembly GCA_029932055.1). GTDB lineage: Bacteria > Desulfobacterota > Desulfobulbia > Desulfobulbales > Desulfocapsaceae > Desulfocapsa. The sequence continues at coordinate 3,878 of JAOZQU010000273.1, read as the reverse complement.
TTCCTAAACAGCCAGAGATCAGCAACAGACAAGATGAAATTCTTTTTACCTACACCTTGAAAAATGCACCCTGGACATTGCTATATCTTGTCCCAAAGACATCCCTCAACGCCAGAATGTTTGCTGCTCGTGCCAGGGGCAGCTTAATTTTGCTCATGGTTATGTTGGTATTCGGTGGCGGCTATGCCTACCTGTCAAATCGTTTCATACTGCCTGGTATTAAGGCTATTGCAGAGCGTAATAATGCCGAACAGGCATTATTGGAAAGTGAAGAGCGTCTGGAACTGGCTATGACGGTGGCGAACGATGGGATCTGGGACTGGCATCTGGAAAATGACGATGTTTTCTTTGATTCCCGCTATTACACCATGGCAGGTTATGTGCCCAATGAGTTTCCCAGCCAGCTTGAACAATGGCAGCAACGTGTTCACCCCGATGACCTGCAACATGCTCTGTCAGTTTCAAAGCAGCATCTTACAGGAGAGAGAGATGCTTACGCCGTGGAATTCCGCTTTCGACGTAAACAGGGCGATTACATGTGGATTCTTGCAAGGGGGAAAATTGTTTCCAGAGATGCAGCAGGAATGCCTTTGCGCTTTGTCGGTACACATTCGGACATAACCCCGCGCAAACAGGTTGAGGAACAGCTGCGCATACTTATGCGAGCAGTGGAACAAAGCCACAGTACCATCGTTATCACCGACCTCGATGGCAATATTGAATTTGCCAACCCCGCTTTTACACGAACCACTGGGTATACCTTGGATGAAGCGGTTCATCAGAATCCCAGAATTCTAAAATCTGACGAACATGACCCCATCTTTTATAAGTCCATGTGGGATACTCTGTCCAAGGGAGATGTCTGGCAGGGAGAAATACGCAACAGACGTAAAGATGGTTCACTGTATTGGGAGTTTGCCACAATCTCACCGGTAAAGGATGAAGCCGGAAAGACAAAGCACTATGTTGCAGTCAAGGAGGATGTTACCGACCGTAAAGAGGCAGCCGAACAGCTGGAAGAAGCTGTCACTGTTGCTAAAGTGATGAGTCAAAAAGCTGAAACTGCCAATCAGGCCAAAAGTGCATTCCTGGCAAACATGGCCCATGAACTGCGTACACCGCTGAATGTCATACTTGGCTTCAGCCGTTTGCTTGAACGTGGCACATCGGTCACAGCCGATCAACTTGAAAAGTTGGAACTCATCCACAGCAGTGGAGACCATCTATTGGCCCTGATCAATGATATATTAGATATTTCCAAAATTGAAAGTGGCCGAACTGAGCTAACTCCTGATAATTTTGATCTGCTCACATTTTTAGATGGTGTAGCAATGATGTTTGAACAGCGCGCCACTGATAAGTCTCTTCGTTTCTCATTTGAGAAAGATGAGGACATTCCGCAATTCATCAGAGCAGACAAGGGAAAATTACAACAGATACTTTTCAATCTGCTCGGCAATGCAATTGCTTACACAAAACAAGGGAGTGTGACATTACAGGTTTCAATAATTGACAATTTTTCAATTGAACCTTCTCCACCTGGAACACAGCCACTCTCTGAGAATCCGTCTATCTGCCTTCGTTTCACAGTCAGGGACACAGGTATTGGTATTGCCCCACCTGATATCGACAGAATATTCAAGCAATTTATTCAGGCGAAAGGAGATGCACTGAATACAAGAGGAACCGGTCTGGGCCTACCCATTAGTCAAAGCTTTGCTGTCATCATGGGGAGTGTTATACAGGTTACCAGTGACAGCGGTTCTGGATCTACTTTTTGGTTTGATCTGCCGGTCAAGGTGGTCTGTGCCCCCGATACAACGGAGCCTGCAATCCTGGACCCACCCAGAAACCTGGCAACAAATCAGCCAGCCCGTCGTATCCTGATTGTTGAGGATCATGAGGAAAGCCGTCTCATGTTGGTACAGCTCCTTAAGATGATCGGATTTGAGGTAGAGGAAGCTGTAAACGGAAAAGAAGGAGTGAATCTTTTTCTCAAGTTCCAGCCAGATCTGATTCTGATGGATATCAACATGCCGGTGATGGACGGTTTGACAGCCACTGGAAAAATCAGGGACACGAATGCTGGAAAAAAGATACCTATCATAGCACTTACTGCCCATGCCTTTGAGAAGGAACGAAAAGAAATCCTGACGGCGGGATGCAATGCCTGTATAGCCAAGCCCTTTGATGAAAATGTATTATTCGCCGCACTGAGCGATTATTTGGGCGTGAAGTTTGAGTATGGGGAAAAACAATATCCAGAAGGACAGCAGCAGATTCCCTCTCTGGAAAATTTATCCCCGGAAGCCTTAACCGGATTATCAAAATCATTGCTGACTGAGTTACGGGCGGCAGCAGCAGAACTGAATCAGCAACGCGCCTTGGACTGTATTGCACAAATCCGTATAAAAGATCGTACGCTTGCAGATACTCTGGAAACTCTGGCAAAAAAATTCATGTTTGAAAAACTTATGGAACATATTGATACAGTGAAAAATGAATAATTATTCTTCTACTACGAAAAATGATGTGACTGATCAGGATGTTATCATGATAGTTGACGATAACCCGGACAGTCTAAAACTTCTCTCGGATATTTTATCAGAACAGGGCTTCCAGGTGCGGCAGGCCTTAAATGGCCAACTGGCACTGGCCGCGGCGAAACAACAGCCTCCAGGTCTGTTTATTCTGGATATCCGGATGCCGGAAATGGATGGTTTTGAGCTGTGCAGACAATTAAAAAACGAGCCCACGACATGCAGTGTGCCGGTTATATTTATCAGCGGTCTGGATAATCCACATGACAAAGTAAAGGCTTTCAAGATTGGCGGCCAGGATTACATAACAAAACCTTTTGAGGATACTGAAATTCTGGCCCGTGTAAAAACACATATTGCGCTGAGAAAAAAAGAAATTGAGCTGAAAAGCGCGCTTGATGAAGTACAACAGCTCAAAGGTATCCTTCCCATATGTTGCCAATGTAAACAAATACGGGATGACCAAGGTTACTGGCAGCAGGTTGAACAATATATAAGTGACCATTCAGATGTGCAGTTCACCCATAGCTATTGTCCTATTTGTTATGAGAAGGAAATGGCGAAGTTCAATAATAGGTAACCCGACAAGTTGTAAACTTTTTTCGAATCACTGGAGAAGTGTCTTGTAGGTATTTGTAACATTTTGACATGAAAATATTCCTATAATTACTTGTTCATATTGCTACTTTGCATCAAGCAAGGCACTCAATAAGCTGATTTGTTGACACTGGCGGATAGCTTTATGTTGAAACAACTTGTAAACCATACTGGTAAAATTAAAAATGCATAACCATCCCTCTACGACTGAACACAATTCGCCAGATCACTCTGTTATCATGGTTGTTGATGATAACCCGGACAGTCTAAAACTTCTCTCGGATATTTTATCAGAACAGGGCTTCCAGGTGCGGCAGGCCTTAAATGGCCAACTGGCACTGGCCGCGGCGAAACAACAGCCTCCAGGTCTGTTTATTCTGGATATCCGGATGCCGGAAATGGATGGTTTTGAGCTGTGCAGACAATTAAAAAAGGAGCCCACGACATGCAGTGTACCGGTTATATTTATTAGCGGTCTGAATGATTCTGCCGATAAGGTTAAGGCTTTTGATATCGGTGGGCAGGACTACATAACAAAGCCGTTTGAGGATACTGAGGTTCTGGCTCGTGTAAAACTACACCTTGAAGTCAGCAGTATGAGGAAAAACCTGGAAAATATGGTACGGCAGCGGACTATAAATCTGGAAGAATCGAACACTGCCCTGAAGGTCCTCTTGGAACATCGTAGTTCCGAACGGGAAAAATTTGAAGAAAACGCACTCAGCCATATACGTTCACTGG
>JAOZQU010000067.1 GCA_029932055.1 Desulfocapsa sp. | reverse complement strand
TCCACCGCAAGTTTTACTGTTTCCGGAATATCAAAAAACTTCAGATCCAGCATCACCTTGTGCCCACGATCAAGAATCCAATCCACCACCTCAAAATAGCTGGCCATGAAGAGCTGAAGGCCAACCTTGAAATAACGGGTGTGGGATTCGCAGCGCTTTACCATCTCTTTTGCAAGTTCCGGGCTGTCCACATCGAGTGCAACAATGATCCTGTCCTGTATTTCAATTTGTTTACTACTCATGGAGTTTCTCCCTTATTCGTACCTTATAAATTCTTTTCGTGAATTTTTACCCCTCAGGTAAGCGTTAGACTCCGAGGGAGTACTGAACTGAGTGAAAAGAATTTGGTGAAAGTGTTTATGCTGGCTTACCGTTCATCACCGGTGTTAATTTTTTCAACTGTTCTGCCACTGAATCATAACCGTTCACCAGAAGTACTGATTTACGGTAATTTCTGATTAACCATCTTAAATTTGACCTTTTACGAACTTGTCAACCTTTACCAGTGCTCCATATTGGTTCATTTCGGCCTGCGTAGCATATGCAGTTATATGTGAGCAGACCGAAATGGACAAAGATGGGGTGCTGGTGAACGTTGGCATTAAATCAGCCGACTGCTGCCTTTACTATCTCAGAATCAAAATAGTTTACCGACATACCCGCATCCACCACCATGGTCTGGGCTGTGATGCCGGAAGAGCGGGGAGAGAGAAGAAAAGCGGCAAGATCAGCCGCCTCGCGGGTCTTAAGGGCTTTTTTGCGCAGGATGGCCTTTTCTGCATAGAGGTAGCTATCTACATAGCCTGGAATCCCGGCAGAAGCTGAGGTCTTGAGCAAGCTTGGTGCCACAGCATTAAAACGCACCTCTGAAAAAGAAGAAAAAGATTTAGCCAGAAAACAGATTGAGGAATTGAGCGCTGCCTTGATTGGCGCCATGTAACCGTAATTTTCCGCAGCCATACTGGTGGTGGAAATGGAAATAGTAACAGCTGAAGCCTCACGGGCAAAAAGCTCACGAAAATGATTACAGATGGAAATAAAAGAAAAACAGGAAATATCAAAAGCCTGAAGGAAATCTTTTTTCAGAGTGCCATAAAACGGTGTCAACCCTTCAGAGTAGTTGGCATAGGCTATGGAGTGAACAAGGCCGTCAATGCGTCCACCTTCGGTCTCACCCACTGCTTCACCAATCTCCTGGCGAACCCGGATGATATTCTCTTCATCCTCCACATCACAGAGAAAAACAGGAGAATCCGGAAAGAGCTTCCTGGACGCTTCCGCGCGTTCCTCGGAGCGTACTACATGAATGACTTTGCCACCTTCCTCAACCAATACTTTGGCAATAGCTGCAGCCACTGACTTTTTATTGGCAAGGCCGAATACTACAAATGTTTTATCCTCGATCTTTAAAAAACCCATCGTTTCCTCTTTAGTGCCTTACTCCTGAAAAGTTGTCAGCAAACTAGTCACTTGGAAAGTTGACTTGTAATCAAATAGTTGCCTCTACCACCAAGAAACTTATCCCGGTTTTCCCGTTCATCACCGTGGTTATCTATGCGGCATGGCAGTCTCAATTTCACCCAAGATACACCACCCGGAAGATGTCTTCAAGACACAATGGTTTATTGCTCCAAATGCAGCTTTGCAGTATATTGGTGATACATTTAACAACTTTAATAGAACTTTAACTGCCGGCAGGAAACAACATGTCAAAATATATAATCGGTATCGACACAGGTGGCACCTACACCGACGCGGTGCTCCTTGATAAAGCAAACAAAACCGTCCTGGCCACTGCCAAAGTCCCTACAAACCACCATCACCTTGCACTCTCCACAGAAAAAGCTCTGGCTACTCTTCTGCAAAAATCTGGCATCAATAAAAATAAAGTCTCACGTCTGGCACTCTCCACAACCCTGGCCACCAATGCAGTGATAGAGAAAAAAGGAGCACGGGTAGCTGCCTTTGTCATCGGCTATGTGAAACATTTCAAACTTCCTATCACAGCCACTATCTTTGTTAAAGGTGGCCACACTTTAACCGGCAATGAAGAAGAAAAACTGGATATCGACACCATCGTTGATACCATTCAAGGCCTACGTAATGAGGTGGATGCTTATGCTGTCTGCTCTGCCATGTCCATGACCAATCCAAGCCATGAACTGGTGACGGAAAAAGCCATTTCCATGCTAGATCCCAAGCCGGTCTTCTGTTCCCATAAAATCAGTCAACATGCCGGAATGCACGAACGTGCAGCAACTGCTGCCCTGCACGCCAAGCTCATGCCTCTCATGCAGGACTTTATCACAGGAGTGCAGGCAGCCATGATCAAAAATGATCTTCACTGCCCTGTTGTTCTCATATCCGGCAACGGAGATCAGGTTTCCATTCAAGATGCCGCTAATCGAGCTGGTGTTACTGTGGCAAGCGGGCCAGCGTGTACTGCTGGTTTTGGCGTGTCTCAGGGTACTGATTATGCACTGGTCGTGGATGTCGGCGGAACCACGACAGATGTTGTCATGATTGAGAATGGTAAAATGGTTCTTGATTCCGAAGGTTGCCAGGTTGGTGAATGGCAGATCCATGTGGAAGCCGTGAATATGCTCACCGGAGGAGTTGGCGGGGACAGCCATGTAATGTTGGATGCAAACGGAAAAATCACCCTTGGTCCAACCCGGGTGATTCCTTTATCCATGGCCGAAGGATTTCCTGACTGCACAAGCTGGCTTGGCGCTGAACTGAAAGCCAAGTGCATCTCCCTGTTGCCCGAACTCGATTCCTCAAAGCAGAGCGATCCGATTATTTATGCGCTCGCCACAAATGGGCCATCGACTGCAGACTCCATCCGCAGAAAAACAGGCTTTTCCGGGGTGCCGCTGAACAAACGACTCGAACAGCTGGCACGGAGTCAAGTAATCCTGGAGACCGGCTTCACCCCCACAGATGCGCTGCATGTACTTGGTAAAATAGATATTGGTAATAAATTAAAAGCAGAAGCCGGAGCAAATATCCTTGCCTCACTCCTTGGTATGGACGCAACAAGCTTCTGCAAACAGATTGTCTCGATGACAGAAGACAAAATCGAAAACCTGCTCATCGATTATATTATCCACCGATACTGGGGGAAATCTCTCACCGCCTTTATCACCAGTCGCAACGACCACCCGGTACTTGGTGTCAAATTCAGTATGAAAATCCCGCTCATCGGTATTGGTGCGGCAGCACAATACTTCCTGCCCCGGGTTGCTGAACGTTTAGGAACTACTGTGGAGTTCCCTGAACATTGCGAGGTTGGTAATGGCGTCGGTGCTGCTCTGCTTGCAATGAATGAAGCATAATCTTCGATTTTCAAACCCGGAACCTGAGTCCTTTTTTATGGAGTTCAGCTATCTCCTGCCTTGCGGGCTTGTCCGGGGTAGTTTCCGGGAATGACGTGCTTTTTAAAATAATATGCCTTAACAACAACACGCTTCTAAGTAACAAAATCTCAACGTACTGATATTTTGTTACTTTTATAATATATGCCGCCCCGCTGGTTGGGATGCTGAATAGTTACAAAAATTACAACATTATAGCAAACAGGATCGCCCATCTCTCAGAAATTAAACCTGCCCACAAGGAGAAAGGATGACTGACTCGCATGCACAGCCAACACTGCTGGTAAAGGGACGCAAACTTGATGTATCGCAGGACGGAGATATTGTTACAGGAGAGGGCGCCGATATACTTCAAGCTATTCCTCGTTCTGGTGAGGCGATTGAGATTGGCAGGACTCGCTCGGAAGAGACAGAATCCATAACTATTACCAATAAAGATGATGTTGTTGAACTGGCCCTTGAAGACAATCTGGTACTTTACACCTCGGTACAACGGCTCCAGGAAGAAATTATTCCAGCTACGCAGCGGGGAACCACAAAAGGTGAATTGATTCTTCCTTCACGCCTGTCCTTTTCCAACCAGCGAACGCGGGGCGAAGATGGCCTCCTTATTAAATCAATAAAAGTCCTTGATATTAAGGAGAAGCTTATTGATGCAGCAGGAAAAAAAGGCGGCGAGTTTGCTGCCCGCAAGATTGCCGAAAAGATTGAAAACCTGCTTGTTGGATCTGAGATCCTGTACAGGATCACAGACAACGATGACCAGGGCAAAGACAAAAACCCTGTCACGCTGGAACCCGCCACCAAAGGTGACGTTGATACCGAAAATCCAATACTCCTGTTCATCCATGGCACAGCCTCCAGTACTGACGGAAGTTTTTCCGAACTTTGGAACCCGTCAAGCAACACCGCTGACACTGTCTGGCAGGATTTACAAAAAAAATACAAGAAAAATATTTTTGCTCTTGAACATCGATCTCTTACCCACAGCCCCATTGACAATATCGTAGATCTGCTGGAGAAACTTCCCTCCGATTGCCGTCTGCATCTTGTCAGCCACTCCAGAGGGGGCCTGGCCGGCGAGCTTCTCTGCCGCGGCCAATTCAACAATTCCCGAGAGCCATTCACCCCTGAGGATATAGCGCTCTTTGACAGCAAAAACATCTCCGGCTTTGCAGGGTTGTTTGCAGAGACAAAAAAGGATTACCAGCGTCACCAGGAACAGCTGAAGAAACTCAACACCTTGCTGTTGGAAAAACAGCCTGTCATCGAACGCTTTGTTCGCGTCGCCTGTCCGGCCCGCGGTACAACGCTTGCCAGCGGCAAACTTGATGTCTATATCTCCGGTATTCTCAATGTGATCGGCCTTATTCCGGCACTAAAAGTAAGCCCTGTTTATGGTCTCTTAAAAGCCCTTGTGCTGGCAGTGGCCAAAGAACGCACCAAACCAGAGCAGTTGCCGGGATTTGAGGCGCAAATGCCGGGTTCGCCGTTTATCGCCATGCTCAACAGCGCACCCGAAAGTGTTAAAGCACATCTGGCAGTTATCAAAGGTGATATTGAACCCACCGGCATCTTCAAAAAAATAAGCATGTTCTTTTTAGATCGCTTTTATGAGAGCGATCATGATCTGGTTGTGAATACTCCTTCCATGGATGGCGGTGCCCGCCGGGAAAATCGTATTCCTGTGCTCTTTGATCAAGGCAAGGATATCAACCATTTCAGTTATTTTGAAAATTCGAGAACACGTAAGGGCCTGCTTGCCGGATTAACCGACCCCACTCTCCCTCCCCAAGGGTTTAAGCTTGAAAAACAAAAAGCCGTGGAGATTGCCCGTAGCCTGCCCAGGGGTAAAAAACACGACGAGGTGCCCTCTGTGTTTGTGCTGCCCGGTATCACCGGCAGCCATCTCGGAATTGATGAGAATCGTATCTGGATCGACTTTTTTGATCTGGTGCGAGGCCGCTTTACCGACCTGCACATCACTGCGGAAAATGTAAAAGCGCTAACGCCGGTGGCCAAGGCCTATGGTGACCTGATTGATCACCTGGCAAAGAGTCACTATGTTATCCCCTTTGCCTATGACTGGCGTCGTTCAGTGCTTGAAACCGGCCGTGAACTCGGGGCAGCAGTGGATGAACGGCTTCGCAACAGTAAACAGCCGGTTCGCATTGTAGCTCACTCCATGGGTGGCCTGGTTACCCGGGGGATGATGAGCCAATGCCCTGAGGTCTGGGATGAAATGCGTACCAGAAAAGGCTCCAGGGTTCTGATGCTGGGAACGCCCAACAGGGGCTCCTACTCCATTCCCAGAATATTTGCCCGCCAGGATCGGTTGATAAAAATGCTGGCCCTTGCTGACCTGCGTCATAATCAAAATGAAATCCTTGACATACTTCGCAGGTTCCCCGGCGTGCTGGAACTGCTGCCCGTGGATAAAAACGGCACAATTGATATTAAAGACCCGATATGGGATAAATTTGGGGAAGCACTGGCCGGCAGCTGGAAGCGCCCATTTAAAACAGACCTGAAACGGGCGCAGCAAACATGGGACAAATTGTCTGCAGTCAACCTCGACCCGGAGGCTGTCTTCTATGTCGCAGGACATGCCGATGAAACCCCGGATTCGGTAATGATCACTGAAACCGGATCAAAAGAAAAAGAAATTCTTTTTACCGCCACAGCCAATGGGGATGGTCAGGTGCCATGGAATAGTGGTATACCAAAAGGCATTAAACACTGGTTCGTCAGTGCCGTGCACGGCGATATCCCGGATCACAAACCTGCACACAAGGCCTTTCTACAAATTCTTAAAACCGGATCAACCAAGCTGCTGGCAACACAGGCACCCGCTACCCGAGGCCTGGAAAGAGGTGGTATTATGCTGCCCGATGCAGTGGATCTTTTCCCCAATGAAGATCAGCTTCTGGCTGCAGGCATGGGTAAGGATATTCATGGCAGGCAGGGTGAAAAATCCGCCATGCCACCATTGCATGTTTCAGTGGTTCACGGCAACCTTGCCTTTTCCCGCTCACCACTAGCGGTAGGTCATTACCAGGGGGATACCATTGTCAGTGCGGAAGCGGCCCTTGATGAACGCCTGGATCACCGATTAAGCAGGCGGCAGCAGACGGGCGTATATCCCGGGCCGCTTATGACCAATGAAATCCTTTTCAATCACTCTGCGGATACATTTCCGGGAGCGATCATTATCGGCCTGGGCGAAGTCGGAGAATTAACTCCGGGAGCACTGACCTCCAGTTTCCGTGATGCGGTCATTCGCTTCGTTCTTATCGGCCGGGAAACAAACCAGTTCACTGGAAAACCTATTTCACTGTCAGCCCTGCTGATCGGTACAGGGGCCACTGGCCTGAGTGTTAAAGATTCCGTATCATCGCTAATGCGGGGAGTCATACAAGCCAATAAGATGCTGGCCGGTTCAACAAACAACGTTGACCTGGTCGTGTCGAATCTGGAATTTATCGAACTGTATGAAGATGTTGCCATAGAAGCGCAATATGCACTGCTGCAGAGTGTAACCAATAGTGAATTCAGTAATTCCGTTATATGCCAAAATACAATCGTTCAAAGAAATGGTGGCCGTAGCCGTACATTTTTCAGTGAAAATATGGATTGGTGGCAACGGCTGCGTATAGAAACAACAGAAGATGGAGGCTTGAAATATACTACGCTGGCAGCACATGCGCGGGCTGAAATGCACATCCAGGCGATCCAGCGGCAATCCATTGAGCCGTTTCTTCAAGAGTTGACCACTCAAACATCTGTCAGTAACAGTGCCGGGCGCGTGCTTTTTGAGCTTATGGTACCACCCGAATTGAAAAGCCACGCAGCCGACAATCAGCGATTGATGCTTGTTGTTGATAAAGGGGCTGCTTCCTATCCATGGGAATTGATGGAATATGCAGGACGGGAAGGAAATGAGGCGCTTGCAATAAAATCAGGTATGATCAGGCAACTGGCAACACAAAATATCATTTCGGCAAATATTTGCAGCGACCTGAATGCATTGGTAGTTGGTGACCCTTTTTCAGGAAAAAATAGTCCCTTTCCCGGCTTGCCCGGTGCACGGGACGAAGCACGGGAAGTGGCAAGTGTTCTTGACAACAATGGTGTGCAGGTTGAAGAGCCGCTGATCCAGGAAACCGGGGCCACAATTCTGACCAGATTACTGACCGGTAAGTTTGGTATTCTGCATCTGGCAGGACATGGTGTTGTGGATTTTGAACTGCCTGATATGGGTCATGATGACAAATGCGTGGACTCGGAAACGAAAAAGGTTAAGCGGATAACCGGGATGGTGATTGGAAAAAATCAATTCCTGACTCCAATAGAAATTCGACAGATGCCGAACACTCCTGCCTTTGTGTTCATTAACTGCTGCCATCTTGGAAAAATCAGCGGTCAACAGAGCCAACACATGGAACGGCGATATCATCTCGCTGCCAATCTTGCCACGCAGCTCATTGAACAGGGAGTAAAAGCGGTTATTGCCGCCGGCTGGGCAGTGGATGATAGTGCAGCCCTGACATTTGCCCAAAAATTTTATGAAGCTTTTTTAAAAGGAGCATGCTTCGGCGAGGCTGTGAAAGAAGCCAGGGCAACCACACAGGAAAAACATCCCAAGGTCAACACCTGGGGCGCTTACCAGTGTTATGGGGATCCGGGATACAGAATTACAGACCGGAGAAACGAACAGGAAACCAGTAAAAACAGGTCATTTGTCTCACTTGCCGAATATGTCGTTGCAGTGAAAAATGTTGCGGAGGATGCAAAAACCACCTCATACGCCGGAACCGAAAACCTGTGTGAGGAGTTAAAGTGTATTATCCGGCAGCTACCCGGAAAATATGGTAATGATGCCAAACTGCTTGCTGCCATGGGAGATGCATGGGGAGAACTGGATCATTTTAAAGAGGCAATTGATGCATACAATAGCGCCCTGCAGGCCCAACAGGCCTATGCACCTGTCCGCTCTGCAGAACAGCTTGCCAACTTCAAGGCCCGTAGAGGCATTGAAATGCACAGAGCAGGAAAAAAGGACAAAGCCGGCAAATTAATAGATGAGGCCATAGAGCTTCTTGATTCGTTGAATGAACGTTTTGGAGAAAGCATTGAGCGACTCGCGCTACTTGGCAGTTCCTATAAGCGTCGTGCGGAGACAGAAGTCACAAATACAGTCGCGCTACTTAAAGCTTTGGAAGAGATGCGTGTTCATTATATGAACGCCTATAAACAATCCCTGGCGCTCAGTGGCAAAATCTACCCATATCTTCTACTCAATACCTTGGCGGCACGATGGCTCTTGCATCAGGCAGGAAAAACAGGAGATGATTTACAAGATTTTGATGTACTTCTACAGAGTGCCAGACAGGCAAATATGATGCCTGAAATCAACCAGGAACATTTCTGGGAAGCGATTGCAGTGAATGAGTGTGATTTGCTGGGTGCATTAAAAAATAATCAATTCACGACAGAAAAAGCAAACAACATAGCGAAAACCTATAAAAATATCGGCCAGGTAGCTGCATCTGCCAGACAGATGCGTCCCGTTATAGAACATGTGGAATTTCTCTGTTCCATGACAGTACAGTTGAAAATCAAACAGGCAGATAGCCTGCTAGGACTTGCTAAAGGACTCAGGAGAATGCATTAAGGCGAAGTGCAATGTCGTCGTACCGGAGCAGTTGATTGCCATAGAACATCAGTGTATTTGTAGTAAGTGGCGGTTTTCTGGATGAATAAAACATCGTCAACACATCTTGAGGTAAAAAATGAACATGGAACAGCACCATAAGGTTTCGATCTGGTATTTTATCATCGGCGTCTGGGTCGTTTTGATTCTCCAAAATTACCTTGCATCCACATATGCTATCAAAACAATCCCTTATAGTCAGTTTGTCCAAAAGCTGAAACAAGGGGATATTGTTGAAATATCTATTACCGAAAGACAAATCCAGGGATCGATGAAATCGGAAACAGCCTCTGACCAGAAAACCCCTTTTCGTACAGTTCGAGTTGATCCTGATACCTCTGAGCTCCTGGATAAATATCAGGTCAAATATTCCGCCACCATAGAGTCCACGTTTTTCCGGGATCTATTCTCCTGGATAGTGCCGGTTCTGCTTTTCGTGGGAGTCTGGTTCTTTCTCATGAAACGCCTGAGCGCACAGCAGCCCGGTTTTATGAGCCTTGGTAAAAATAAGGCCAAAGTGCATAAGCAGGAAGACGTGGACGTCAGCTTTGAAGATGTGGCTGGAGTGGACGAAGCTGTTGCAGAACTTGTGGAAGTAATCGATTTTCTGAAAAATCCTGATAAATATCTTGAATTCGGCGCCTCTCTGCCAAAAGGTCTTCTCCTGGTCGGCCCGCCCGGCACTGGAAAAACGCTGCTCGCCCAGGCTGTTGCCGGTGAAAGCCATGTTCCCTTTTACAGTATCAGCGGCTCCGAATTTGTTGAACTCTTTGTCGGTATGGGGGCTGCCCGGGTGCGCGACCTCTTTGAGCAGGCCAAGGCCAATGCGCCCTGCATCATTTTTATTGATGAAATGGACGCCCTGGGCAAGGCCCGTGGCTTTGGTGGCGTCGGCGGTCACGATGAACGGGAACAGACCTTAAATCAGCTCCTTGTTGAAATGGATGGTTTTGATCCAAATGTGGGTGTTGTGCTGATGGCTGCCACCAACCGCCCCGAAGTTCTTGATCCGGCTCTTTTGCGGCCGGGTCGTTTTGACCGCCAAGTTCTTGTCGACCGGCCGGACAAACAGGGCCGCATTGCAATCCTGCAGGTGCATCTCAAAAAAATACAAAAGCTTGGTGATATTGATGTTGAAGAACTTGCCAACATGACTCCGGGTATGGTTGGTGCTGATCTGGCCAGCCTGGTCAATGAGGCAACTCTCCTGGCAGTGCGAAATCGCAAAAAAATAGTGGAAAAAGAGAATTTTGAAGAGGCTGTTGAGCGTATCATTGCCGGACTTGAAAAAAAGAACCGTCTGATCAACCCCAAGGAACGCAAAATAGTTGCCTACCACGAGCTGGGCCACGCACTGGTTGCCCTCTCTTTACCGGGCACTGATCCGGTGAAAAAAATAACCATTGTACCGCGTGGCATTGCAGCTCTGGGCTACACTTTGCAGGTACCCATCGAAGATCGCTTTCTGATGACAAAAACTGAGTTACTGGGGAAAATATCCTCGCTCCTTGGCGGCAGGGCTGCCGAAGAAATGATTTTCAAAGATATCTCCACCGGTGCCCATAATGACCTGGCCAAGGCTACTGACATTGCCCGCAGCATGGTCACTGAATATGGCATGAGTAAAAAAGCAGGGCAGGTCTACTACAAGAGTGAACCACAGGCCATGTTCCTGCAGCAGGGCCTGAACCGAAATGCAAGAGGTGAATACAGTGATGAAACAGCGCGAATCATTGATCAGGAGGTGCGTAACATTATAGACGACCAGTATACGATAGCGTTGAAGCTTCTGGACGAAAAAAAGGATATTCTTGAAGAAGCCGCTGTGGAACTGCTTGAGAAAGAAAAAATCGATGGGAGTTACCTTGAAGAACTCATCAGGCAGAAAGAAACTGAAGGTTAATTAACTTCGCTGATGAACGGGAAGCTTCGGGAATCCTGGCGCAGAGCGCCCATGGGTTGGTTACACCGCAAAGCGGTGTAACCAGAGAAGCAGAGGCCGGATCAGCCAAAACGACCGGTGATATAATCCTCAGTCAATCTGTGGCGGGGATTGGTGAAAACCCTATCGGTTTTCCCCACTTCAATTAAATCTCCAAGATGAAAATAGGCGGTTCGCTGTGAAACCCGGGCCGCCTGCTGCATATTATGGGTGACGATGACAATGGTATACTGCTCCTGCAGCTCGGCAATCAGATCTTCAACAGTGGCAGTGGCAATGGGGTCAAGTGCTGAGCAGGGTTCATCCATAAGAATGACTTCCGGTCGTACGGCAATGGCCCTTGCAATACAGAGCCGCTGTTGCTGACCACCGGATAGTCCGGTTCCCGGCTGATCCAGGCGATCACTCACTTCTTTCCATAATCCTGCTTTTTTCAAAGAACTTTCCACAACATCGTCAAGTTCTGCCCGTGATGAAGCCAGCCCATGAATTTTGGGCCCATAGGCAACATTGTCATAGATGGATTTAGGAAAAGGGTTGGGTTTCTGAAAAACCATACCAACCTGTGCACGCAGGGGAACCACATCCACAGATTTATCATAGATATTGAGATCATCAAGCAGTATATCGCCGAACACCCTGCAACTGTCCACAGTATCATTCATACGATTTAAACAGCGCAGAAAAGTTGACTTACCACAGCCGGACGGACCTATCATGGCCAGAACTTCGTTACGCCCCACATCAATGGAAACATCTCTGATGGCCTGTTTTTCACCATAATAAACATTCACATCCCTACATGTCATGCGGGCCTCATCAACAAACTGATTGCCAACGGCCTTTCTGTTTTTCCGGTCGACTATTTCTTCCTGCCGTACCTCTTCCTGAGTCATATTTCCTGTCCCTAAAAAAGGAAGATCACCTGCATTGAGCACTGCACTCATCAATTCCATATTCATTCCCTGCAGAGCCGGGCCAGTACCTGCCCCGACTCTGATCAATCATAATTATTTGCTCATAACCAATGGTTTGAGCGCTTTGACATCATCAGTGAATTGCTTGCGCTCCTTCTCAGGCATGGGGATAAGCCCCTTATCCGAGAGGTACCCTTCCTCACCCCAAGCCTTATCACTGGTGAATTCACTCAAAAATTCTACCATTCCGGGAACAACACCAACATGGGAGTTCTTCACGTAACAATAGAGCGGACGGGAAACAGGATATTTTCCGGCTGCAATATTTTCAAAGATCGGTGATTGCCCATCAATAAGAGATCCTTGAATTTTGTCTCCGTTCTGATCCAGAAAACTAAAACCAAAGATACCAAGAGCTTTGGGATTAGCATCAAGCTTTTGCACGATCAGATTGTCATTTTCACCCGCTTCAATATATGCGCCATCTTCACGAACTGTATGACACACAGCCTTAAAATGTTTTTTATTTGTTTTCTTTAACGCCTTGATCCAGCCAATCTCTTTACAGCCGCCTTCCATGACAAGCTCAACAAAAGCATCACGGGTACCGGATGTTGGAGGAGGTCCCAGCACTTCAATTTTGCTGTCGGGCAGAGCAGCATTCACCTCTTTCCAGGTTTTATAGGGATTGGCAACCAGTGTTTCGCCACCTTTAGGATCTGGAACATCTTTTGCCAAAGCGAGAAAGATATCTTTTTTAGTAAGTGTCATCTGTCCGGCTTTTTTAGAGTTTGCCAGAACAATACCGTCATAGCCAATCTTCACCTCAACGATCTCTTTCACACCATTCTTTTGACACTTTTCATACTCAGAAAATTTGATCCGGCGGGAGGAGTTGGTGACATCAGGAGTCTCTATGCCGGAACCAGCGCAAAAGAGCTTCATACCACCACCGGAACCGGTAGATTCAATTTTTGGTGTTTTAAACTTAGTAGTTTTTCCAAACCTTTCCGCCACGGTAGTAGCAAAAGGGTAAACTGTTGAGGATCCCACAATTGAGATATAATCACGACCTGCAGCTGCATTGGCACTTGAAACCGCTGAAACGGCAAAAAGTGATACTGCCGCAAATGTTATTCCTTTCTTCCACATTGTTATTCTCCTTATCTAATATTGATTATTTCCTTAAATTACTGCTTGTGCGTATTGGTCTTACAATGCACAAGATACCCACTGATTATTAGTGCCTTACAGATTATTTTCTTGTTTTTTCAAAGAAAATAATCTGCTAAGGCACTTATCCAGTGAACTTGTCTGTTTCCGGTTGAACCGGGTTAGGTTTCTGTTAAGGTTTCATTAAAAGACTGTTATGGCTCGTTTACCAGCGACGCTCAAATTTTCTGCGCAGAAAAACCGCAGCCGCATTCATTGAAATAAGAAAAGCCAGAAGAACCATGATCGCAGCCGAGGTTCGCTCCACAAAGGCACGTTCCGGAGAATCCGCCCAGAGGTAAATCTGTACAGGCAGCACTGTCGCGGGATCTGTTACAGTACCCGGGACATCAACAATAAAGGCAACCATACCGATCATCAGCAGTGGTGCAGTTTCTCCAAGAGCCTGGGCCATACCGATGATAGTCCCGGTCATCATTCCGGGCAGGGCAAGGGGCAGAATATGATGGGTGATGGCCTGCATCTTCGAAGCGCCAACACCCAGTGCTGCTTCCCGAATTGAAGGAGGGACGGATTTAAGAGACGCACGGGAAGCAATGATGATGGTGGGCAGAGTCATCAGAGTCAAAACCAGCCCACCAACCAATGGGGCGGATCGTGGCATACCAAAGACATTGAGAAAAACTGCAAGTCCCAGCAATCCAAAAACAATTGAAGGAACCGCGGCCAGATTATTGATATTTACTTCAACAAGATCCGTCCATTTATTCCGAGGTGCAAATTCTTCAAGATACACTGCAGTTGCAACACCAACGGGAAAGGCAAGGAGCAGGGTAACAGCAAGGGTAAAAAGAGAACCCACCGCAGCCCCACGAATTCCTGCAAGCTCCGGTTCTCTTGAGTCTCCTGCAGTAAAAAAAACAGTGTTAAACTTTTTTTCAAGACGTCCTTCAGCTGTCAACTGATCAATCCAACTGATCTGTTTATTAGTCAACCGTCTGTCGCTTTCGTCCACATCCCTTGAGATATAGCCTTTCAGAAACATATCCACTTCATCATCTGCCGGCAGCCAGATTTGCCGGGTGGAGCTGATGATGCCGGTATCCTTCATCACCATCTTCTGGAGAGCATAGGATGCACCGGTACTGACCAGCTTATAGAGTTTTTGCTTATCACTGCGCCCCTTGACATCCGGAAACAGCTCACGCATAGATTTTTTGACCAGAGCGCCGTAATTTACCGCAGACAGATTATCCACATCAAACTGCTCAGCATCGAAATGTACATCGAGTAGGATTTCGGTCTGCTGAAAAGCAGTCCAGCCATTGGCTCCAATGGTCACAAAAAGCAGACTTAAAAAACTGACACTCACAACAATTGCGCTCAGCCCAAACCAGCGGAACCATTTATCCCGTCGGTATCGCTTTGGCAGTCCCTTATTGACTCTAGCTATGGTGGATTCTTTTTTTGAAGCTGTCATATTATTCCCTTTTACTAATTGTTCGTACCTTACTCATATTCTTCCCGATACCTGCGTACCACGTAAAGCGCGACCACATTCAAAACCAGGGTCACAATAAAAAGCAACATTGCAAGCGCAAAGGCCACCAGAGTCTTGGGACTGTCAAATTCCTGATCCCCAACCAGCAGAGTTACGATCTGTACAGTCACTGTTGTCACTGCCTGCAGGGGATTTGCCGTAAGATTAGCGGAAAGACCGGCTGCCATCACAACAATCATGGTTTCCCCAATTGCCCTTGATGCGGCCAGCAGTACACCACCAACAATACCAGGCAGGGCAGCAGGAATAATAACATTAACAATGGTCTCGCTCTTAGTTGCGCCAAGAGCATATGACCCATCCCGCATGGACTGCGGCACTGCATTGATAACATCATCAGATAGCGAGGAAACAAAAGGAATAATCATAATTCCCATGACCAGTCCGGCTGCCAACGCACTTTCTGATGAAACATTCAGGCCGAACATCTCTCCGCTGTTACGGATAAAAGGAGCAATCACCAGGGCTGCAAAAAATCCGTAGACCACTGTGGGAATACCTGCCAGAATTTCCATAACAGGCTTGGCACATGCCCTGGCGCGGACGCTTGCATATTCTGATAAGTAAATCGCTGCCATGAGGCCAATGGGTACAGCGACTGTCAGAGCAATACCTGAAATCATAAAAGTACCGGCAAGTACGGGGATCGCACCAAAACTTCCTGAACTTCCTGCCTGGTCGGCACGCATGGCCATCTGCGGACTCCACTTCATACCAAAGAGAAAATCCGTGATAGGAACCTGTTGAAAAAATCGAATTGATTCAAAAAGAACAGAAAGAACAATACCGAGGGTG
>JAOZQU010000066.1:6556-15483 GCA_029932055.1 Desulfocapsa sp. | reverse complement strand
TAATAATCAATTGTTAACGACTAATGACTAACGCTTAGCTTGACGACTATGCCCTTCAGGGGTGTAAAAAACAGATAAGCACTCTAAAGAACCAAGGTATAGACTCCGACTTTGAAAGAATTTATAAGGTACTAAATACCTTTTCCACCAAAGCCGTTACAATCGGGTCACCAGTGTCGACAACACTTGCCGAATAGATCCAGTCACGGTTTGCCTGGCCTTCAACGGCAATTGCACTTCCCTCGTATTCAACAAGATTGAGTTCGCCGTTTTCAGGAGGTACGGAATGATGTATTCCAGTAGTCGTCAGCCTGAGTTGAGTTACCACTTCGGACTTAGGAAATAAAAGTTGAAATAGACCATTTCTTACAACCCCGACAAATACATTACCCATACCCCCTCCTATTTCCAAACAGCATAACTATACCAACAGTAACAACAGACCGGACAACTGTTCAACTGACACAAAAGCAATCTGCATTTTATGATACTCTTGTGCAACGGTATTGTTAAGTTAGCAATACACGTACCAGTGCTGAATTTTTTGCTGTAATTTGAAAAAAAACAGGTAAATTCGTTTTCCGGGTAGCCTTTCATCTCTTTTCTGCTTCAAATTTCCTATCCTATGTTCCCTGAAACAGCAGAAAACACTGCTTTGAACAGCGTTTGAACCATTAATCGGTGGATATGCACCACCAGTTTTGGTGCATATGGATCAGAAGGGTACAAATGGCTGTTTTCACGACTAGTGAACTTGTTCATGGTTGGACACTATTGAATCTCATTTTTTGGCTCCTATATAGAGGTTGGAGACACAAAGATCCTTCAAGTGAAGGAAAGACAACTCGACTAAAAAAACGGTTTAAATTTTGCTTACTCAACGGAAAAGCACCTGACAGAACGTACTTATACCGAATAATAAGCTAAGATTTCAGGACGACGAATAGAATCTGAACGCTAAACAAGTAAGGAGGAAAGATTATGAAAAGAAAAGCATTATGTGTTGGTATCAACGACTTTAAGAATTATCCAGGTGCCGCACTCCGGGGTTGTGTCAATGATGTGCGGGATATGTCAACACTGCTTCAAGAGCTCCATGGATTTACAAGTGATGACATCACAACCTTAACCGACGCGGATGCCACAAAGGCAAACATCATGAATAACCTGAAGACCATGGTGGATGAAGCAAAAGCTGGAAAACACAGCTATCTTGTCTTTAGTTTTTCCAGTCATGGTACCCAGGTTCCAGACCTGAGTGGCGATGAAGATGATGCGGCCGATGAAGCATTCTGCCCTCATGATCTGGATCAGGCCGGTGACACATGGGATCCGAATTTTATTATTACCGATGATGAACTACACGACCTGTTCGTCACCCTGCCCGAGAACGTGTTGCTGGAGGTCTACCTCGACACCTGTCATAGCGGCACCGGAGTCAGGGCAATAGATTTTCTCCTGACCCGTAAACCCAGATATTTGCCGCCTCCATCACTCAAGGCGTTCAAAGAGATTGAAGGCCGGGCTACACGTGGACTTACAAGAAAATTTATGCTGCAACAGCCAATTGTCCACCATATTCTGTGGGCGGGATGCCGGGCCGACCAGACCAGTGCCGACGCTTTGATTGAAGGATCCTGGCATGGAGCGTTCACCTATTTCTTCTGCAAGGAAATGCGTGCATGTCAGAATCGATTGTCCCGTAAAGAAATTATTAACATGGTACGGGAAGATCTGGTCGAGGGTGACTACACCCAGGTGCCGCAGCTGGAATGTGAGGCGACTGTACGAAACAAATCAGTTGCAATCTTGGAGGAATGAGAAAACATGGATATCTATCAAAAGATCTGGGACGCTGACCAGTCTGAATCAGGTATTGTTCCAATGCTCGACACTGAGTCAGGAGACGCGACCATTGGCTATGTGAAGGTAAACAGTAATCTGGATACTCAGGACAAATCCCTTCGCGCACTTCCGGAAGTGATCATACCGGATTCAAAACGTCGTACTTATGATTTATGCCGGGAAGTTTTTGATAATTTTGCGTTACCCGAGCGTGATGAGGAAAATGACACAGCTGAGGAACGTGAGGAAGTGCATGATCTCGTTCATGCTATGGTAGACACGGCACCGATGCAGGTAGCGCGTGAATATGTGGCTCAGGCTACGGGTTCCAGCATAAGTCGAGAGCGCTGGTATAACACGCTTATGGAACTGTGGTTTCGCAGATTTTCACAGGGAGGCGACCCTCATCTGAGTGGATTTGAACATGTTGTGGTCGGCGAACAGGAAGGAGCAAAAGCCAAGGGATATCACTTTTGGTATAAGTATTACCTTGATGACGGTTTTGCCCGTATGGTTGATGATGCTCAGGAACATTTTCCAGGGTTAGTGGATGATCGGATTGTGTATTTAGGTACAAAGCAAAAGGATGCTCAGGATCAATTTCCCGAATCCATCACAATATCTTATCGTTGGGATGCTCCAGATTACGACCAGGAATCTTTAAGACCGCTCACTAAGCCCATCGGAGGATTCTTTGTCGGCTGTAGTATCGAAGGCTTACTGGCGATAGGCTCCGTGCGTGCGCACCTCGGTGCCAGTGCACCAAAGCAGTGTATTATTAATGGGGCAAAGTATAATCTTAAAATGTTTCGCAGTGCGAACAAAAGACATGTACGGACATTTTATCCTGCATTCACAGGGCCGGCTGAATCAGATAATGGGGACAATGGTAACGGTGAAGTTCCTCTCATCGCAGCCGGAATGATCAGGATAGTTGCCGCGTTGGTCAACCCGAAAGGCCATGACCCGGGATATGAAACTGTCACGCTCATTAACATTGGTGATACAGTTGAAACACTTATGGACTGGCGTTTAGAAGATAAGAGAGGAAGATTTCAGTCATTGAATGGGTTGACGATCGGTGCAGGTGATTGTGCACGGATTCACCTTGATCAACAGGGCGCTCAACTGTCCAATAAGGGCGGTTCCATACGCGTTGTCAATGCAAATGGCCATACAATCCATACAGTCACCTACTCAAAAGGGCAAACAAAGGCTAATGGTCAGACCATCATGTTTTAAATAAAATATTTGGTTAGCACTAATTTTAAAGCACTGGCCGATCGGTTAAAAACAGAAATCATGAAGTTCGAATAGCAGCAGCCATTGAATGGGGTGGAAACTGGACAAATTTTGTGGACAAACCACACTACCAGTTGAAACTCGGGTGAGTCTGGCGCTGATCAGGGAAAACTTTAAATCCGGTTTAAATTACACAATAATCGCATAAGATTTTTTTATCTGATACGGTTGATGTCGTATTTCTTCATACGATAGCGCAGGGTATTGCGGCTGATGCCAAGTTTCCTCGCCGATTCGGACTGATTCCAGCCACACTGCTCCAGTGCTCCAACAATCAGCTGTTTTTCTTGAGCCTGCAGATCAAACGAAGTCACATTCGTTTTTTTCTTCATTGTAGCTTGGGATCGTACCTTCTCCGGCAACATCTCCGCTGTTACAGTACTGTTTTTACAGGTCAACACTATTCGTTCAAGTACATTTCGAAGCTCGCGAACATTCCCTGGCCATGGATAGCTATACAATAAATTCAAGGCCTCTGCATCTATGCCCAGGGATTCCCTCCCCTGCTCACGACAAAACCGGTCAAGAAAATAATCAACAAGCTCAATCAGATCTTTTCCACGCTTTCTCAGTGGGGGTATAGGAAAGTGAAAAGTATTCAGCCGGTAATAAAGATCACTGCGAAATATTCCACTTTGCACCATTTCATCCAGGTTATGATTTGTGGCGGCAATAATCTGTACGTCGACCGTTTGTGGCTTAGCCGTCCCAACCGGTGTAACGGATTTTTCCTCCACTGCATGCAGAATCTTAGGTTGCAGCTCAAGAGGAAGATCGCCAATTTCATCAAGAAACAAAGTGCCGCCGTTGGCAAGAACAAAAGCACCCTTGCGATTATTGAGTGCACCGGTAAACGCGCCTCGAATATGACCGAATAGTTCACTTTCCAACAGATCTCGGGGGATGGCCGCACAGTTGACCCGAATAAAAGGACTTTCCGGTTGTTTCGTATGGGCATGAATCGCCCTGGCAACCAGCTCTTTACCTGTTCCCGACTCGCCGGTAATTAACACGGACATTCGTGTCGCGCCAATGAGGGTAATATCTTCGTGCACCTTTTTCATAACAGACGATGAACCAACCATCTGATCCGACTGCGCTTCGTATATTTGCGACACCCCTTTTTGATTTTCAGTGTCTCTTATGGCCCTGGCCACGACCTCGATCAGCTGTTCATTATCAACTGGCTTGGTCAGATAATCATAGGCACCCTGCTTCATGGCAGTCACGGCACTCTGCACCGTACCGTACGCTGTCAGTATGATAAGCGGTACTTGCTGGAACTGCTGATTCCGAAAATCCAGAACTTCAAGGCCATCCGCCCTGGGCATTTTTAAATCCGTCACCACCACATCCGGCTGCATGATCTGCCACTGCACCATACCCTCCATGCCATCACCTGCCGTCTTAACCACATAACCTTCTTCGGCCAGTACCAGTTCAAACAGGCGGCGCATTCGCTCCTCATCTTCAATGATCAGTATCCGTCTCTCCATATTTTTATTCCAGTTATGTTGCCACAGATGGCGGAGTCATTCGTTTGTCCTCTCCAATAGTAACCAGTGGCCGTAGCGGCAAACGGATACGCACAGAGGCTCCTCCCTCTTTGTTATTGATCAGGGTAATACTGCCGTTATGCGCACGGACAATCTGGCGACAAACAGGTAATCCCAGGCCAACACCCTTTTTTTTAGTTGTAAAAAATTTTTTAAAAACCAATTTAAGATCATCTTCCGCAAGGCCTGGTCCGGTGTCGGTCAAAAGAATTTCAATACGTTCATTCTCAAATTCACGTACAAAAATAGTGATACGGCCACCGTCCGGCATGACCTCTTCACTGTTTGAAACACAGTTGAGCAACACCTGCCGAAGCTGCTTAAAGTCCGCATACAAAACTGGTAAATATTCAGGAAAAGAGACGTCGATCTTTACTTTGTCATTATGATCTTCGCTATGTCTCCACCTGAAGATAAAAAGCGTTATTGCCTTTTTAAGATCCACTTTACGGAAACGGGGAGGTTGATGGCGCGCCAGTCCAAGCAGATTACTGATGACCAGATTCAGGTTATCCACTTCATCAACAATATAATGCAACAACTCATGCTGCATCTCGGGTTTACGATCGCCGGTCACCAGGAACTGCGCGGAGCTGCGAATAATTCCAAGAGGATTTTTCAGCTCATGGGCAAGAATAGCGGTCATCTCGCCAAGAGCAGCCATTTTTTCCGCCTGTACCAGCTTATTATTAATCAGTTGCAGCTGATCCCTACTCTCGGAAAGAGTTTCATAATTCAGTGCATTTTCAACTGCTATGGTGACCTGATTTGCCAGGATACTGAATATCTGAACATGGCGCTTACTGTGCAAGCGGCCATCCTTTCTCGGCCCAAGCAACAACATACCACCAAACTGAGAAGTTCCTCGCAATCCATAGACCAGAGAAAAACCGGCATCCTCTATTTCCATAAGCTCACGTGATAACTCCAGGTCATCATCAACCGGTTTACAGTAAAAAAAATGTTGTCCTTCACGCAGTAATGCTATAAGTCGGCTCTCCGACCAGAGATGAGAGCCAAATCGTAAGTCCTCAGGATACAGGCGACTTCGCTTTTCCTCCATAATCATCAAACCAACACTGCTTATCTGTAGAGATTCAGGCAACTCGGAAATAAGCACGTTGACCAGATCAGGTAGATACAAAGATGAAGTAATCCGGCCGCTAATTTCACAGAGTAACGACTGGTAATCCAAACGGTTACAAAAAAATATTGTACCAACTGTCCGCTGTATAAATTTGCATAAAGGATAAGACATAAGCACGACTGCAAGCAGGAAGAACAAAAAACAACCCGATAAAACGGCAAGGTTATTCATGAACAATCGATTGAAAGATACAAACAGAAACCAAATCAGGCTAAAGGCCCACACGCAAAAACAAACTCGTACTTAGTGAATGCGCCCTAAGCAGCACCATATAAACTTGCCACTCTTCTAGATGCTTACCACATATCATAGATATGTCAAGAATGCTGCCGAACTCCTTTTTATCAGGTCAGATACGGTAAAATAGCATTATTTCAGCAAACTTGTGTTACCTCTTGCTCCTGCATGGCGTCTGTAATAATCATTTCCCGATTAGCCAGCCTTTACCATTAACACCGATAAACGGGAAATGAGGCCGGCACTCAGTTCAGTACCCACTTGAAGTAGTAAAAATACACGAAAAAAATTTTCAAGGTACTAAAGTAGTGCGAAAAGACCACAACCCTGTTACAACTTGTTGATATTATATCGCTATCCCGTCATTCCCTCGAAGACAGGAATGACGGAACAGGAAACTTTAGACAAAACCATTAACTCATAGAAAGGGGAACACCTATGAAACAATCTGTATGGCAGACGCCTGCCACATCACTCTTGACCGTTGGGGTCATGGGAATGGCTCTTTTAACATGGAGTACGGCTTCAGCGTCTTCTACAGCAGTATCATTGCCCACTGCTCCAGCCACATCTAAAATCAGCAGCACCCAACAATACTTTGAAGGGGCGAATTACGCCGGGTCGGAATCGTGTAAAAATTGTCATCAAGAGGCCTATAGCAACTGGCAAAATTCGTGGCACAGTAAAGCGAATCGATTAGCCGCCCCTGACATTATAGTGGCCAATTTTGAAAATGTTGAACTGAAATTCAATAAGCCCAAAAAACTCATGGATGAGAAAGGGAAAGCTGTAAAAGAAAAGACCACGGTCACC
The DNA here is from genome assembly GCA_029932055.1 of Desulfocapsa sp. GTDB lineage: Bacteria > Desulfobacterota > Desulfobulbia > Desulfobulbales > Desulfocapsaceae > Desulfocapsa. The sequence continues at coordinate 8,583 of JAOZQU010000066.1, read as the reverse complement.
ATGCGCCTGCACCGGGAGAATGATAAGTTCCTCTTCACCATAGTGGATAACGAAAATCCGGCAAACAACCAGACCCATGAAGTCGCATTTGTACGTGGCGGAAACTGGGAACAGCACTACTATGCAAAAGTCGGAGACAATCTCTTTCCGACACCCATGCGTTGGGTGGTCGCTGACAAGGCCTGGCGAACAAAAGGATACAACCCGGGTTATTGGTGGGTCTTTAAAGATGGCCGGGCAATACCTCGCACACCAAAAGAATTTCTCGATATTAATTACCGGTCTGTTGAAGTGAAATGTGCCGGATGCCATCAGGTTGGTTACAAACCCGTTTATGATGAGAGCAAAGGACTGTGGAATGGCACACGAGTCGAATACGGTGTCGGTTGCGAGCATTGTCATGGTCCTGGCAGTCTCCATAATCAAGAGGCAAAAAAGGCTGAAGAAAATGGGACTGGGCTCAGTGAAACAAAAATCGTCAATCCTGCAACCGACCTGACTTCCTTACAGCAAATTCAACTGTGCGGAACATGTCACATACGGGGCAACAATAGTGCTTCGATGAAAAAATCAGGCAAGACAAAAAGCTTCGCATTCCAGCTTGGCCTCCAGCCCGGTGACCAGGATCTGCATGATCGCTTTGTGCCCTGGACCTATTTCGGTGAGGGGAAAGTAAAAAGCTTCTGGCCCAACAATCAAAATCGCAAAAGCCGGCAGCAATATCTGGATTTTGTCCAGAGCAAACATTTCACTGAGGGAATAACCTGTAATACCTGTCACTCCACCCATAGTGTAAAAGCCGGCCGGGATCTCAGGATATCAAAAGAACAAATCTGTACTACCTGTCATAATGAAAACGGCATGGCAAAACGACCTAATATGGAAATGTTCACCGGCTCTACAATGCAATTAGCTGGAGTTACGTGTGTAAATTGCCACATGCCTCTCATCGCCTACGGTTCTGGTGGCAACGACACAATAAAACAACATTGGGATCGCAGTTCTCATACCTTCAATGCCATAACTCCTGAGTACAAAAATCGCTGGGCAATGCGGGTTGCTTGTGACCAGTGTCACGTTGAGCCCCAAAAAGGTGAGATCGAACGTATAATTGAAGCCTATGCTGTTCAGTCCAATGAAAAAAGTCACCAGTTGCTGAGTGAATATCAACAAACGATTCGTGAAAAAACCAATACTGCCAAGGAAACCATTGCTGCCGCCGAAAAAACTATCGCCGGAAACAGTGGCCCAGACATAGTAGCTGCACAGGCTAAATTAGCAAAAGCACGGAACAATGTCGATTTTGTTATCCTGGATGGTAGCTGGGGATTTCATAACTTTACCAAGGCTGAATCGTTGCTCGACAAAGCAATTAAGGATGCAACGACTATACAAAGCAGCAAATAAATAAACGATAACCTACAGCTCCAATTTCATGGGTGTTTGCGATCAGTTCCGCTGGCAAACACCCATTTTATTTGTACCAGGAGCCAGGCTACTTTAATAAGAGTGGCGCGATAAAGGGTATTATAGAAATGTTGAATGCTTCAAAGGCACCAATATCAAATGATCTCCTTTGAGGACGGAGAATACCTCGTTGATCAGTAGTGATTTCTACCAGATACTTTCCCGCATCAATAGCCGGGCTTCCTGGATTGAGGGCATGTGTTCTTGTAAACCCTCCATTGTCCCGCAAGGATCCTAATTGTGGATCAGTATTACTGAGATCTGTTTGTAAGTTGCAAGTGTCTCCACTGTCAAGATTGTTTCCTTGCGAAATAATGTCGGCTGTAAGATGACAATTGCCACCCACATTATCAGATACGATAGTATTGACCATAGAAATGATTCCACCGTTACTGACCCCACCTCCTCCGGATGAACTATTTTCAGCAATTGTACATTGCGTGATTTGAAGCTGTTGCCAATTTTGTATAGCACCGCCAAGAAGGAAGCTGTTCCCACTCGCTGTATTGTTGCTTAAGGTTGTATTGATCAAGTTGCCTGAGCCGTAATTCGTGAGTCCA
>JAOZQU010000066.1:0-6546 GCA_029932055.1 Desulfocapsa sp. | reverse complement strand
ACCACCGCCCTGGCTGGAATTATTATTTATTGTACTCGATGAAACTGTAAGGGTGCCATAACTGTCATTAAAAATCCCGCCCCCTTGGTTTGCATTATTGGTATGTATGGTACTGTTTATGATGGAGCATATCCCATTGTTTAAAAGCCCGCCACCGACATCATCACTGGTTGCCCCCAATACATTATTATGAGATAAAACAATATTGTTAAGAGATAATGAGGCCTGATTTCTTACGCCGCCTCCCCCTTTCTGGTCATAAGATTGTCCAGCAGGTAAATTACCATTGGTAACCGTTAGGCGTGACAGGGTAACAGTTGTATGTTCGCCCAGAATATCAAATACACGATCAATTCCATCTGCATCAATAAACGTCTTATCTGTTCCAGCGCCGACAATTTGTAAGGAATCCGTTATATCCAGATCCCCTGTACCAGCTTGATCTTCACCAAGGCCGGATAAAGTAAGGCGATAGGTTCCTGAGCCAAGAACAATAACATCCTCTCCCGGTAAAGCATTTGCTTCTTCTATTGCAGCCCGAAGAGTACAAGCGGGCAAAACTCCTGGAATAATAATAATTAGGTAAGCTACACAGAGACCATTGCCTGGCGTCAAATCGTTAACATCAAAACCTGAATTAACTGGAAAGGTTGCAGCAATGGATGCATTGGCAAACATCATGCTCATACATATAAAATACGTGAGCACATAACTGATAATAGAAAATACCGTAGGTTTTATTCTCATGATACTGCTGTCTACTTCAAAACGCTGTTTATAACTTTTCTTAAATCAGCCAACATAAAGGGCTTGGAAATCGAGGCATTAAAACCATAATCGTGATATCGAGCCATAACCGGATCGTTGGAATAGCCACTTGCCACGACAACCTTGGCCTCTGGATTGATTCGCAATATTTCCTGAACAGCATCCTTGCCACCCATGCCGCCGGGAATAGTCAGATCCATAATAATAGCATCAACAGGATGGTCACTTTTGAAATGCTCACGATATAATTCAATGGCTTCTTGCCCATTTTCGGCCAACACGACTTTATGGCCGAACCGCTCAAGCATTCGTTTTGCTATATCGAGAACCATGACATCATCGTCCATGACCATAATGCTTGCCTTACATTCAGCCTCGACAATATCCTGCTTAAATCTGCCGGATTCATGAGCAGTCTGCGTTGAGACAGGTAGGTATATTGTAAAGGTTGTTCCTTTATCTGCTGTTGATTGCACGGATAGATTACCGTCATGCTTATTGATAATTGAATGGCAGATTGCCAGGCCAAGACCACTACCTGTTTGTTTGGTAGAAAAATAAGGATCAAAAATTCTATCAATATGTTTTTGGGGGATACCTGAACCTGTATCAGCAATGGCAATTTTAATAAATTTTTGTCCAGGTAATGCTACATTTTCCTTTTCAATATCGGTAATATTTTCACAGGACACTTTAATCACCCCGCCGTCAGGCATGGCCTGATCAGCATTGATGATGATATTCTGAATGACCTGGCTTATTTGACCTGTATCAACATCGACATGCCATAAATCTTTCGGAATATTGTAATTGCATACTACCGAACTGCCATGCAGAACAAAGTTAGCGGAATCGACAATTATGTTACCGAGGGAGGCTGTTGTTTTAACCGGATCGCCACCTTTGGCAAAGGTAAGTAGCTGTTGAGTCAGGTCTTTTGCCCGAATTGATGCTTTTTTTGCCTCCAGCAGGAGAGGCTGCGCCTCACTGGCGGAATCAATAGACATGCCGGCCAGTTCTATATTACCGAGGATAGCGGCAAGAATATTATTAAAATCATGGGCAATACCACCAGCCAGAACGCCTACTGATTCCAGTTTTTTGACTTTGAGCAGTTCTTCTTCCATCCTCTGTTCATTGCTTATGTCTCTAAACACGACAACAACACCAACAATCTTACTGTTCCTATCCCTGATCGGTGCTCCGCTGTCGGCTATTACCCTCCTGCTTCCGTCTTTAGCAATGAGGACTGTATGGCTGGCAAGGCCGATTATACTGCCCTGTTCCATTACCATCTGAACAGGACTTGCGCATCGCTCACCGTTCTTTTCGCTGATGATGTTGAAGACTTCCCGGGAACTCTGCCCTCTTGCCTCTTCCTCTACCCAGCCGGTCAGCTTTTCCGCTACCCTGTTCAGCGACGTAATTCTGCCCTCAGTGTCGGTGGTGATTACCGCGTCCCCTATACTGCGCAGAGTAACGAACAGGAGCTCTTTTTCTGCTGCGAGCGCGGCTTCGGCCTTTTTACGTTCTGTAATATCACGTATCATAGCCAGGATAAGGGTTTGATCTTTTTTCTTAAAAACCGATGCATTGATTTCAACAGGGGTGAAATGTTCTTCACTGTCAACGTAGTCAATTTCCAGGTTGCGTATTGTGCCTTGCCGATAACATCTGGCCACTTCCAGGGTGTTACGCACCCTGTCGTGTTCCGCAGTCCATTCCAGAATATTATGACCCTTAATTTCTGTAAATTTCCGGTGTCCGCTTAAACGAACATATTCCTGATTGGCTTCCAGGATATTGCCATGTTCATCAATGACATGATAGGCAGTACCAGTTGTATCAATAAGTGTCCTGAGTGTTGACTCACTCTCTGTGAGAGCCAAAGTGCGTTTGTCGACCAACTCTTCAAGATGCTCCCGATGCTTTATTAATTCTTCCTCCGCCTGCTTGCGCTTGGTAATATCCTGATGTGTGCCTGACATCAACAGCGCTACACCATCTCCGTCCCACAATGAAACTCTTCCCCTGGTGAGCACCCAGACCCAGCTACCGTTTTTATGGAGCATGCGTATCTCGCACTCATAATATTCCAGGTCACCACTAAAATGTTTGTGCAGCAATTCCTCAGATTTCTTGAGGTCATCGGCATGGCAGAATTTTTGCCAGGTGTTATTATTGACCGGTGAAATTTCTTCCAGGGTGTAGCCAATAATATTTGCTGAGCGCTCATTGATAATGGCTGCACCATTCGGGATATTCCACTCCCAGGTGCCGGCATTGGTGCCTTCAATAACAGAAACCAGGGCCAGTTTTTGTTTTTGTGTCTTTTCCTGCTCAACACCAAGTGCCCTGTGCTGTTCTACAAGATAAGCCAGAAGCCCCACAACCGGCATAAAATAACTGAGAATATTTGCCACATGAGCCACATCAAAATAGATGTCATAAAGCTGCTTGGAAAATGACATATAGATCTGCCCAAAAGCATTGAAAAGCATGCTCAACAGAAGAAAGTGGGTGAAAATGTGCCGGTGAACCAGCAGCTTCTTGTATCCAAGTCCAAAAGCAATAAGAAAAATAATTGCCGAAATGAAATCAACGGGCCTTGATATGAGCCGATCCGGGAATATAAATTGCGGCAGAGGTAACAAATAAGCGACCCAGGTCATCACTGAACTCAGGATAATTGATGATGAAATGAATATGAGTGCCTGTTTCTTTTGCTGGGCCGTATCGCTGATTGTTTTTTCAAACAGTATTGCCGCAATCACAAAAAACCCCAAAAGCAGTCGTCCGGTCGCATACGTACCGGGAATGGCCCTGGAAAAATCAACACTACCGGCAGTCCATAGTCGCTCAAAACTAAGGAAGCCATGGACTAGATCCTCACTGCCGGAAATAAAAAAACCAAGCCCCACAATGAGAAAAAAGGTGCTCCTCATGCTGAAAAAATAAACGATGCCTGCAATACCCACGGTAATGGCAATGAGGGAACTGCTCATCTCAATGCAGGCATGAAAATCACTGGAACTGACCCAGTTTGAAGAAAAGATTAGCGGGCCGATTGCGACAGCAATGACAAGCAGTAAGGCATACTGAAACACCCAGAAGGGTTTAACGAGAATGCCTGTTTTAAGATGGGCGTTTTTCATATTTTTGCAAGGTGATACGAATTCGCTTACCAGTGGGAAAGTACAGCCAAGAACAGGAAAAACAGTACAATACAACCAACAACACAGCAAGTTAAAAAGACTGCTCCTGCGGTGCCTTTGTTCACCGAGTGACTCCAGTACGTCTTCGAGCAAAGCAAACCCGGAAAGCCCCGTTGGTGCCAACTGTACATTGATGGAGCTTCATAATCACCTTGAGTATAATGCTTACATGCAGATATTGCAGTTCAATATCCGTTGTTGAGCAAGTGCTTCTTTTCAAGCTGGTGAGTATTGTTTTCTGCCTATCTTGCCAATCAAAAAAAATCGATTGTTTTGCCTGAAATTTGCCCTGTATTTTTATATTTATTCCTTAGGGCTCATTCAAAAATAAATTCGTAATTATGAGGTGTAAGATGAATGTTTAGAGAAATGATCTGTGATTATTTAACCGCAGGTGCCCTGAAAGAAATGCCCTTGGGGTGCGTAGCTGAGCTACGTTGAGGATTAAATAATCGCATAGCGTTTTTCTAAATGTTTATATTGTGCCTCAGAATACGAAGTTATTATTGAGTGCGCCCTTAGGCGCGGCACTGTATAATATATGCTCAATCAGATGTTCAGAAATACAATCAATAGATTGCTCGCGAAACTCATGCGTACCAGAAAAACATTGGATTTCTTTGAAACTCATATCCCGAATCTTGCGACAAGTGCTTTCCAAAAGGCATACTTAGACGCATTGAATCTGTCCTGGAAGCCATCGATGGAACACAAAAAGCAATTATGGTGATCGCCGCTGACAGAAGAGTCGGAATAGATGATAACGTGGTGGGGGCATGATTTTTCAGATACCACGCTTACATATTTTTGCAGGATCAAACAGAAATTTAACAGGGTAGACAGTGAGGTCTTATGCTAAAAACAGGAGTAGTTGCAAATGGATAAACGACGAATCATTCACCTCTTCGTATGGGGACATGTTGTTCTATTTCTCTTAGCTGGTTGTTTTTATGATGGTTCTCAGATCTGGTTAGGTAGGTTCATGGGTGGATCTATGTTGTGGTGGATTCTTGCCTCTTCATTTTACTATCTGTTTTGGAAACCAGGCCGCTATCATGGTACAAGGAAAAAGAAGCCATGAAACTCTACAGGCTTGTTGTTCGGATTAGTCATAGGCTGGTTGCTGATCAAGCTTGGTTGATACCGGACTGTGGATAACTGCAGGCCCAGGTTTTTTGGTGGGCCTGTCTACCTAATCAGAAATAGCTTTGCAGGCTACGCTCTAAAAAGACAGGAGAAGAATCAATAATCAATTCACACCAGATTGGAAAATGATCAGATATTTGATTTTTCTTCCATGGGTGTTTAAAATATTTTTTTTGATTGGCTGGATTATTCATATCCTTTTCGCCCGTATAGTGGTTTTTCATATATTTTATATAGGTTGCTTCTTCTCCTTCTTTAAAAACATGCTTGAACGGGTTAAATACACCACCATTCTCCAACCCGGACTGGCTTTGCCCAAGTAAGAAATTCTCATTCTTCGTTAAAAACATCCTGTCATATGCATTTGTGCGAGAAACATTTGTATCGATACCAACCAAGCTCTCGACTTCACGATAACCAGCGTCCCTGATCATCTTTATTGTGGAATCGTCCTTGTCTACACCTCTGTAAAAGTTAAAATCACCGACCAGGATAATATTTTCACTCCATAATCGGCGGTTTTTGCGTTTTTTCTTTAATGCCTTTAGAAATAACGAAATTTCCTGCTTTCGTATTGCTAAATCATTTATTTTTTCGCCGGGATGCAAGTGGAGATTAATTAAGGCAAATGTTTTCCATCCTGACGTAAATCCCGTGATATAGGGTGTTCGTTTGAGTTGTTTTAAGTCTGAATCCTTAGTCAGGTCGTCCCACAACATTATTTCTCCTGCAAGGCCAGCGAGCTGTACGCGAGATTTGTTGAAAATGTAACAACTTCGTTCAGAGTTGCCGGCACTTCCTTCTGTAATGTCATTGACGAGATACCCCCAACCATCACCGAGCAGGCGCAGGATTATGTTCAAATCATCCAACGATGACTTGATCTCCTGAACAGCAACTAAATCGAAAGAGGATATGATTTCTGCAATATAAAAATAAGATTCTGCTAACCGCTGTGTTGTGTGACCGAATTCTTTAATATTCCAACTGGCAAAGATCAAATTTTCATCAGTGCGGCGAGGTGCAATGGAGGTATCCAGGCCTTTCTTGAGTTCCAGCAGGTTTACCATGGCCCTTTTCTTTTCTGTTTTACTCATATGCGGGAAAATCAGCTCGTAATCCCGTTTTTTGAAATCGTCCTCAGGCCTCAAATCATTATAAGATAGCATCCTAAAATTACCCCTTTGGTGTGTATGTAACTTTTCGATCTATTGGTAAAGCTGTATTTCTGGCATCTAATCCTTATTCCGGCCAAATGTGAGTATTGACCGCTTTTTTGCTGAGAGTGAAGTAATTGGGGTCATTATGTTGTGAGTTAAATTATTTCAGCCTTAACTACAAGAAACAACAATTAATTTCACTCCGACCCTTTTTACTTGCCTTGTCAGAGTTCTTCCAGGGATTGTCCAGGGCTGTG
>JAOZQU010000272.1 GCA_029932055.1 Desulfocapsa sp. | reverse complement strand
CACCGGAAACCAATATCGGATTTGGTCCAAACATTCAGGCAAACTGGGATGCGGATAGCGATAACCGATGGACTGTGCCTGTTGGAATCGGCGGTGATACTCTGGTTAAATTTGGCCCTCTGCCCGTCAAACTCGGGCTCGAAGCATATTACAATATCGTCAGCCCTGATGACCTGGGACCCGAATGGCAAATTCGCTTTATGTTTGTGCCTGTTATCGGCGCACCTAAGTGGTCACAAAAACCGTGGTTCTAATACGATTACCTTTCCCCCGACGTACAGCTTAACAGAGGAACTTTATTGAATATATCATTTTCTCAAACGGCAGCCGTCCTTGCATTGTTGTCTCTTTTTGCCTGCCCGCCCCAGGCTGCAGAACAACGTCAACACAGGCATTGGTCCGGAAGACAAAACACAGAATAGTTTAAATGTTCAGCCGGTCTATCCCTTTTCACTGGGGAAAACTGGAATGTGATTACCCGTACGATTTCACCGGTTATCTCACAACCCGATGTCCTGACAGGTGATGACAGGGTAAACGGTCTTGGAGATATTAACTTCTCCGCTTTCATTTCGCCTTCCGCGCCCTCAAGTATTACCTGGGGTGTCGGGCCTGCATTCATCTTGCCCACGGCAACGGACAAAACACTTGGACCCGATAAGTGGAGTGGTGGTCTTGCGGCAATTGCTCTTGGCATGCCAGGAAACTGGGTTGTTGGTGGTATGATGAGTAATGTATGGTCCTTTGCTGGGTCCGGGGATAATGATGTTAATTTCTATACTTTTCAGTATTTTATCAATTACAACCTTCCTGATGGCTGGTATCTGACATCAGCACCAATTATTACTGCAAACTGGGAAGCTGACAGTGATGATCGGTGGACTGTGCTGTTTGGTGGTGGCTTTGGGAAAATCATGAAGTAGGGCAAGCAACCTGTCAATGAACAGCTGAGTGCCTACAACAATGTTGAGTCTCCCGAAAACGATGCTGACTTGCAGTTCAGGATCCAATTACAGTTTCTTTTCCCGAAATAGGAGTTGTGACGGCGGATAGGTTTTTCCTTGTAAACTATCAATACCAAACAAATAATTGAGGAAGTATGAAAAAATCAGCATTTATTTTTCTGTCAGCGGCCTTGCTTGCCGCACCAGCTGTTATGGCAACAGAAACGTACAAAACACCACAAAAATTCCTGCGAACATTACAACACCCGCGGTAGTCGAAACATCCATCGGCATATTGAATTTTTTTGATGGAGTACCAACCAGAGAAACAGCTCAAATAACGCAAGATTTCCTGCTAAAGGCAAGAGGTGTTGATGCATTCTTAAAAGGAATTCCCGGTGCGTCCTTACAAGCACTGAGAAAAGGGCCTGCTGCTCTTGGCGTGGATGCTAATGGGAAGGTTGCTCTTTTCGAAAAACTAATGGATTCCCATGCGCTGTTTCTCACAGCAAATACCTCCACACTGTATATTTTTCCATACGTAAACACTAAGGACGATGGCCCTGTAGTTGTAGAAGTCCCACCAATGATGTTGGGTGCTTTTGATGATGCATGGTTTCGTTTTGTAAGTGATGTTGGTTTGGCTGGCCCGGATAAAGGGAAGATAGAAAAAGTTAAGTAAAAGGGTGGCTCTCATTCTGTGGTGAGTTCGGAACAAGCCCATAATTCGCTATTTACACCGAGTACCACTAGTAAACGGCAGGTTGCCTGTCGTTTTAGGGGGTTAATTTTATTGACCGTCCCCTCAACAGAACCACTGGTAATATGAGATGGCCAGTGGCATCTTCACTTTTTTTTTACAATTGCCCTATAGGAGACCTTGCTCCTGTATCTTTCTGATACACACCTCACTGAAGAGTGGAAAAGAAATAAATAGAGGTGTGCCGTGGCAATAATTACCACTTCCGGATGGGGGTGGATTGAGATGTTTCCAGATATGCGTAATAACCACTTTAGCGGGAAATAAGTTAACTCAGGGCTAAGACAGCCAGTGGAAACCTCAACCATTTCATACAATTCTAAACCATAACTACTGTATATCTACATTCCGATTATCCCAGGCAGCCCGGCAAGCCTCCTTGCCATCCTCAGGTCTTTCTCCAGAAAATAATCTTCGCAAAGGAACATGGACCGGACTGGTGATAAAAGAAGCCAGGGTAGTTGTCAAACGGAGCTTATTTATCCCGATACCAAAATCCTCAAAGGTACCCTTGACTTGCACCGGGGTTGCCAGGCTGAAGAACTCAGGTCGCTTGGCTTTTGGTGCCATTTTTAGTTGAAGTTCCTCTGTTTTAAAATTTATGTTTGCCTCTCCCTCAATACTCATGTGGGTGGTATCCATAAATATGGTTCGTTCATGCATCATCCCATCCTCCATGGCAAAACTTGCCACCAGGCAGTTTATGATGGACTTTGGTTGTCCATCCACTTCCGAGGCAAGGGCAGACAACAGGTTCACGGCCCAGAGGTCAATGAGACTCGCATCAAAATTAACAGGAACAAAGGCAACGTCAAAACGACCTTCTGCATAAGCCATCAGGTCGCTGAGTTCGGATGCTGTGGAGTCCAACTCAATATCAAGATGAAAAACTCCGCCCATGGTCGACTCCGGCTTAACCCGACGAGCGATGATACCAACATCGAGATTTTTAATTTTGGTCCCCAGGTGAATCTCTGTCTCCTTAGATGTTGGATAAAAAGAGAAATCAAGCTTTGCGGTTCCGTCTGCAAGATCAAGTTGCAGGGGGGCTATGGCAAAAAGACCATCCTGCAAAGTGGATTTCAAAATACCGCTACCCAGTGTGTCTTTTCCAGAAAGGACCTGTTTCATCTCTATGGACAGGGTTCCATTGAACCTGGACAAAGCTTCAGGGGAAAGGAATGAGGGGACAACTGGAGGTTTTGACACTTTTTCTACAGCCACCTCTTCCTTGGTTACCGGTTCTTTAACTTCTTTCTCATTTTCAACAGAATCTTTTTTCCCATCAAGACTCCAGTCACCAAGTGCAAAATCATTCAGTTTCAGGAGATTGGAGGTCAATTGCACAGTGACCTCGGGCCTGTCTCCCTTGGCGTTGAGGCTCATACTCCCAGTTAAATCACTGCTTCCGACCTTGATTGCAAGATTTGACAAATCGTAACCACTTTCATTGGCAGCAAATTGCGCCTGCAGGCTATAGGGGCCAAAAGGAGGGAGATCAATATTCAAAAACTCATCAAGGGTATCCAGCTTTTCACCCTTTAGAGTCATAGCCAGATTAAAAGTTTTATTGTTTACGGGAAGAGCTACAGCACCACTGAAATCAAGCTCTGCACCTGCTGCAGCAAAAACGATACTGACCGGCAATTCTCCAGGATCGCTAATATAATTAACAAGAGGCATACCCTGAATAGTGATACTGACCGGAGTTGTATCAACTACGCCATTCAAGCTGAAAGCAATGGGTGAGCCATGCTTTGCCCCGATATTGCCATCAAGCTTAGTGATAAGAAACTCGGAACCAGTATCCGGATTACCCAAATCCAGAGTCCCGCCTTTTAAATTGAAATTAAATTCCGACTGGCCGAGCAATGTATGAAGACTGTCTCCTTTAAGTTGCAGAGTAAGAGCAAGCTCTTCAGTGGATGCCTTGATGTTATCCGCAATGGTAAGCCAACACAAAAGTCCGCCAACATCTACACCCCCCATGGACATATCGAGGGAGAGCTGTTGTTCATTGTTTTTGTAACCATAATCTCCTTTTGCGGAAAATGGCGTTCCTGCAATGTTACCGGAAAGAGCCAATGGCCATGCCTGCTCCTTTGGACGAAATGTATCCAATGCGCCAGCATCAAGATCAAAACTGTAACTCTGTTCCTGAAGACTTCCCCTGGCATGGAAGACAAGTGCCTTGCCAGCTGGCGCCTCCCCAATCAATTCATCAAGCTGAAAGCTGATTGTTTTATCCAAAACAGCATCTTTGTAGGTCACTTCAATGGTTTTCAAAGAGAGTTTATCCACTGCTTTAAAAGACATCCCACCACTACTCTTTTCTTCAGGAGAGGAGATCCCCTCAGATGGTATCTTTTTTGCATCAGGGGATGCTAACGACCAGTTATTGATATTATTCTTACGACTTTCCAGGTAAACACTCACGCCTTCTGCCGTGATTTCATCTATGCTGATTTTTTTCCTGAGCAAATCAACCAGCTCCAGTTGTATCCGTACCA
>JAOZQU010000271.1 GCA_029932055.1 Desulfocapsa sp. | reverse complement strand
CTGCCTGCAAACAATATGGCCTTCGTCCTCTGGTGGGTGCCGAAGTAACTGATACGGATTCTTCTGCAATAGTTATTTGTTTAGTCCAAGATTCTTCTGGTTATTCTAATTTATGTAATTTAATAACTAGAAGAAGAAAGAATGAAAAATTTTCCCTGCAAAAAGAAATCATAGAACATCATGATGGCCTTGTTTTCCTTGTTTCTTCCCTTTCTCTTCTTCAAAGTCTGCAAAAGTATAATATAGAACTTGCTGTAAACCTTGGTAATAGACCAACAGAAGAATCTGGCCGACTCCGGAAGTGGGCGCAGGAGTATAATGTCACAGCTGTGGCCACTCCTGAAGCTGTTATGGCCGGTAAGAGTGAAAAAACTCTTTTTAAACTTATGCAGGCGATCAGAACAAACAGTCGTTTTGATTTGAAGGAAGAAAAGAGCCAATATTTTCCGGCCTGCCTGGAATCACCCTTCACCTATGAGGAGCGTTTTGCTGTGTGGCCGGAAGTGATGGAAGCCACTGATTATCTTGCAGAGCGCTGCACATTTTCCGGGCCGGATTTTGGGATTGTCATGCCCCCCTGGGAAGGGAATGAATTTGGAGCTGCAAGGTCTCTGCGTGAAGCAGCTTACAGAGGCGCCTGCCATCGCTACGGAACAGATCTTTCCGAAGCCGTGGTAGAACGACTGGAGCATGAGTTGCGGGTTATTGATTCCATGGGCTTTTCGTCCTATTTTCTTGTGGTTCGGGATATTGTGTCTCAGGCTGGCGCGAAAGATGGCAAACGTGCCACCAGAATTTGCGGACGGGGTTCAGGAGCTGCTTCTCTTGTTGCCTATTGTTTAGAGATAACAAATGTTTGTCCGGTAAAGCATGATTTGTATTTTGAACGATTTTTAAACCCCGGACGCAGCGATCCGCCGGACATTGATATCGATTTTTCCTGGGATGAGCGGGATGCTATACTGACGAATGTCCTGAAAACACATGGCAAGCATGCAGCCATGGTATCAACTGTCATACGTTTTCAACCGCGTATGGCCATTCGGGAAACTGCCAAAGCTTTTGGTTTGCCGCCGGGCGAAGTCTCACGGGTGAGTAAACGTCTTGGGGGAATACGCGGACACAGTAATGAGTCACTTCTTTCCTCTTTACAAAAAATACCGGCCTTACACAACGAGGAGCTGGCAGATCCCTGGCCAGAGATTATCCATCTGGCTTCAGAATTAATAGGCATCCCGCGTCATGTATCTGTTCATCCGGGTGGCGTGGTTATTACTCCTGAGGCAATAAGTAACTATGTACCGGTGGAGTTTGCTGCCAAAGGTGTTCCTATTATTCAGTGGGATAAGGATGGGGCGGAAGAGGCAGGACTGGTGAAGATTGATTTACTCGGAAATCGTAGTCTTGGTGTAATCAGGGACTGCATTGCCTCCATAGAAAATAGCGGCCGCTGTTTTGATGAAGAATATTGGCAGCCGGAAGAAGACCACCAAACCAGGCAGACAGTGGCAGCGGGAAAGACCATGGGCTGCTTTTACATTGAGAGTCCGGCCATGCGGCTGCTGCAGAAAAAAGCCGGGAGCGGCGATTTTGAACAGCTTGTGCTCCAGTCCTCAATAATTCGTCCGGCAGCCAATGAATTTGTCCGTGAATATGTGCGTCGGCTGCATGGTGGCCAGTGGCAACATCTTCATCCAGGATTAGCTGATGTGCTGGATGAAACCTTTGGCCTTATGGTGTACCAGGAGGATGTGTCACGGGTGGCAGTGGCACTGGCCGGTTTCAGCCATGCACGTGCTGATGGCTTGCGCAAGGTGATGTCCAAAAAAGATAAGGCATTACGACTGAAAGATTATTGTCGCGAGTTTGATAAAGGTTGTGCAACTAAAGGTGTGGATAGAGAAATTCGTGAAAAATTATGGCAGATGATGATGAGTTTTGACGGCTATTCATTCTGCAAACCACATTCAGCATCGTATGCCAGGGTATCATATCAGGCCGCGTATTTGAAAACGCATTTCCCTGCAGAATTTATGGCTGCCGTAATTTCAAATCAGGGGGGGTATTATTCCACTTTTGCCTATGTTTCAGAAGCAAAACGTCTTGGATTGAATGTTTTACACCCCTGCATAAACCGAAGTGAAATTAAATGGCAAGGCACGGGAATTAGAAAAAGCATCCAAGTGGGTCTGATGGCGGTAAAGGGCTTGTCCACAGAGACCATGGAACGAATTTTAGATTGTAGGGATAATGATATTTTTACTTCAACCATTGATTTCTGGCAGCGCGTTCAGCCACAAAAGGATGAGAGCAGGGCGCTGATCCAGGCCGGAGCATTGGATAGCTTAAGCACAGATAAAAACAGAAGCAGGCTGTTCTGGGAACTTGCCCAGTTCAGCAGTCTTGCAAAAGCGCAAAAAAGTACTCCTCTGTTTGGAATACAGTTGCCGCCTGCTCCTGCTCTTTCGCCGGTGGCAGCACAGGAGTTACTGCATCAGGAGTATCAGGTTCTAGGATTCCTTTGTCAGGAACACCCTCTTTTGCTGTATGGAAGTAAACTGCAGAATAATACCAGAGTCAGAGCCGCTGAATTTGCACAGCACAAAGGAAAACGGATAAACTTCATAGGTTGGTTGCTCACCGGGAAACTGGTCTCAACAAAAACAGGTGAGGTCATGGAATTTTTAACTTTTGAAGATGAAACAGGGCTGGTGGAAACAACTTTTTTCCCGCGGGTGTATCGTCGTTATGCGGCTATCCTGTCTACAGGATGTGCTTATATCCTGCAGGGAACAGTGGAAGAGGAATATGGAGCGACAACACTGACTGTGGCGTGTGTGAGAAAATTGTAACTTAAATTATCAAAGTTCAGCAACCATTTCGATTTTGGTATCCAGTGCGTCAAGCTTTTGTGATATATCAACTTTTTTATTAAATCCATATGTTACCAGATGCTTGATGTCTGACCACATGGTTTCGCTTCCCATAATAGCAACGATAATTTCATCTTTTCCGCGCTTGAATTTCCCGACATAGGTCTGTCTGGCTGCATTGGTGTATCCTGTTTTGCCGCCCAGGGTACCATTGACCTGCCATAAGGCTTTATTGTGGTTACGCAGGAGTTTTCCTTCCGTGGTACGAATTTTAACTCTTTTCATTTTGGCGGAAAATTGCGGATTATTCATGGCGTGGCGGAAAATGGTTGCCAGGTCGCGGGCAGTGGATTTTTGTCCTTTGGCCGTGAGCCCTGTGGCAGTCTTACAAACAGTCTTTTCTGCACCCCAGAGTTTGGCACGCAGGGTCATCATTTTGGCGAACTCTTTTTCACTGCCTGCAATTTTTTCAGCCAGAGCAACACTGGCATCATTGGCAGAGGCCAGTAGCACAGCATTAATCAGGTCGTTTGCCTTGTATTTCTTTCTATGATCAAGATAGACTTTAGAGCGAGGCTGCCTGGCCGCTTTACTGCTTACAGAGACTTGTTCGGTTTTGGAGAGTGATTTGAGGGCAATCATTCCGGTGATCACCTTGATGGTGGATGCCGGCTGCCGCTGGCTGTCAGGATTCCTGGAGTAAAGGGTTTTTCCGCTTACTGCATCAATGATGATGGCACTCCTGGAAGAAATCTTTCTGTTAAGTTTTTTGGTAGTTGATGCGGTGACAATGGGCCCAATCCGTTTTTTTACCTGAGAAATGCTTCCCGCATTGCCAAGAGTTACCAGGGAAACTGTAGAGGATGTTGCAGATGCTCTGAGTGTCGGAGCTTTTGAAACCGCTGGCTGCTTTGATGGCCGATGATCTGTTTTGACAGTTCGCCATTTGCCGACATCAGTGAGAACAGGAACTCCTGCACTACAGACAGTGTCCACTGAAAAGAGAAGAGTTATGAAAATAAGCAGGAGAAAAGCAGGAAGTAAATGTATATTGCGCATAAAAGAGTGTTTGTTTGAGGATCGCTAACGTAAAGCCCGGTAACCATTTTTAATGAATGGAATATAGGCACCCTATATTTATTCTTTATAAGTTGTCCAATTTCCTGTCAAGCAAATTCCGTTAATTTTGGGGAAAATTGTTGATTTTACCCGAAAAACACACAATTTTCGTTCTTAATTGACCAAAAAATAACTTTTAGGTAGTATGCACCCCATTTAATACTATTAAACTTACGTAAATATTCGGCTAGCACCCCATCTTCGTCCGATTCGCCTTACTCACATATGAC
>JAOZQU010000270.1 GCA_029932055.1 Desulfocapsa sp. | reverse complement strand
AATGATTCAAGTGACTACCTTGATTGGAACCAAGCAAAGCTTGCAGTCTTTCCTAATCTAAAACCAACAACCAAAGCAATCTCTTTAAGGCTACCGGAATCTATGTTAGCCCAAATCAAAGTAGAAGCAAATAAACGAGATGTCCCATATCAATCATTGATGAAAATGTGGCTAAGTGAACATTTGCCCCATACCCTATGATTTATTCATTCCTACATATCTATCTGATATTTTAAATAAATAATTATTGATAACGGCGAAAAATGCCGAATCTGGTAGCCGGGGGATTTTTTTCCAAAGCCCCCATAACACCCCACATGCGGCTCTACCCCAAGGGCACTTCTTTCAGGGCGCGCACGGGGCGTTTCATTAAGGTTGTCGAGCCATAACCGGGCGTGAAGCCTTTTAGCTGGTTCTGTCGATTAACACCTGGACATTAAACAACCGGAAACAACCGTAATAAAAGGGGGCGGAGTAAAATTAAATCCCATGGAATAGGAAGTGAATAGCGTCATTTGCCAGTGGAATAGAAGATTTAATAGAAGGTTTTATTTCACTCTGACCCCATTTACTCCGGAAAAGTGCCATTTCCCTCTGTGCGATTGAATTCGGATACGATTATCGGCCAGTTTCCGAAAAAGATGTGGCAGCAAAACGTCAGGGATAGACAGGGGAGTGAGAACCTGAACCGTTTTTGTTTTTCTTTAAGTAAGGAGGCGTGGGAAAATATTTTGCAGAGACTCATCGCTAACGATGTTGATTTGGAAGCGGAAAACGGGACAAGCCATGGTTTGGGAAGTAGTAGAACCGTGGCCTGCCTCCTGGCAACCATTGCTACTTCTTATGGCAAGTTTTACAGGATTTCCCCTTAGGCACCTTCATTTCAACATGGCAGGGCCAGCATATTTTTTTATGAAAATCATTTTTCATTCCTGTCATGAGTTCAGCTTTGATCGTTAATGCGCCACCTTGGTCACTGTCATGGCATTTAACACAGTCCAGTTTGTCCTGGTGCATTTTGTGCGGGAAAACAACAGCTGCCTTTTTGCCTTCGATCGCATGCCTGGCTTTCAGATCCATTTCTGCCGGACCGCTGTCTGCCAGACAAAGAGCCGATATGGACAGCAGACTGCCGGTGAGGATGATACTCATCATTCGTTTTACCATTTTTTATCTCCATTATGGTGATTTTTAAAGTTTTTATCAGGAGAAACAATGAGGAGATACCACGGTTCAGGGGAGCCGCTTCCATTTAACACACATGAAACCATGGTCTGATCCTAACACCCTACAGGTAAGCCTTATACTCTGAGGGGTATAAGTACATTTTTCCCTTATAATTTCAAATGATACGGTTTGATTTGCGTTTATTTATAAATAATGGTTACTTAAGTGACTGGTTTTTATCAACAGCTAAGTTTATTATTAAATCAGATATCATTATTGTTCAATGATTACTGGCGTCAGAACAGTCAAGAAAAAAAGAATTTAATATGAAGAGGACAAAAGAGTGAAGTTATGGAAATGCATATTAATAAGTTTCTCCATAGTTACTCTGTCCTGTGCCATAAAAAATTATCTTATTTATTTCTGGCATGATTCTTCTTTTTCCGGGTTGATTTGCCCTTCGGTTTTTGGAAAACATAGTTTATATGTCACACCAATATTTCTCGAAAAATTCTATACTTTTCATACTTGGATAGGAACGACAGCCCATTCTTTTATCCTTCATTTTATCAATGATCCATTACAAGTTTTTTTGATTCTTGTCGTAGCACCTGTTGTGGAAGAAATATTATATCGAAGCCCATTGTTTTTCCTGAAAAATAATTTGAGAAATTTTATTTGGTGGGGATTGGCTGTTGCTCTCAGTGCAATATTTGCCCACAGCCATTCCTTATATGGCTTGGCATTACTGCCATTGTTTGTTCTTGGAATGTGTTGCTCCTGGTTGATTAAAATTTCTGGGCGATTTTGGCCTTGTATTATGCTTCATTTTTTCTTTAATTTTTACACTTTTTCGTTTTCGCTCTATCAGGGTTTGTTTTGGGGAGATTGAATGTTACCAACCTTGGCGATGGCCTGAAAAGACTGAACTTTTTTATATTACCCTGAGGTTTTCACATGATCACAGAGATAATGAATCGTAACAGCCCTTTCTCCTATCGCTGTAATGGTTGTGGTCGTTGTTGTGTCAATAAGCGAATTCAGACCAACCCTTACGAAGTGTTACGACTTGCCCGTAACCTTGGTATGAAAACAGGTGAATTCGTTCAACAGTACCTTGATAAGGAAGGCCCGTACCTGCGCGTTACCGCAGAATATACCTGTATTTTTCTCGACAATAAGAGCTGTGGTGTGCATCAGGATCGTCCAATTGCATGCCGTACTTATCCTCTGGGACGCTGGGTCAGCTCAAACTATGAGGAGACGTACCGTGAACTGAAATCGCATCCGGGATGTGAAGGCGTATACGGCCTGGATGGTACGGTTGGGCAGTTTTTAGCAGAGCAGGGAGTGCTACCCTATCTGGAAGTCGCTGACCGTTACCAGGCGTTGTTTTACCGTATGTTTGATGCTTTGCAACAGGTGCTTCCAACCGATTCCGACCTGCCTGACAATGCGCAGAACGCTATGTTCAGGAGTGATCAGGCAGACATGCCGGCCTTCATGGAATGGCTTGACATTGACGGCGCGGTAAAGATATACTGCGCCGAACATAATCTTGTCCCGCCAGATGATATCGTGAGAATAGTGGATCTCCACGTACAGGCCATCAATCAATGGCTGGACAGCCAACCAGGAGGCACACCATGAACAAGCAGAAAGATAAGAATCAGTATGCCCTGCGTCTTGCTGTTGCCGCAGCAACATTAGGAATGAGTATGGGTATTAGTCCAGACGTTGTTCTTGCCAGCCCGGATACGGAGGTTGGACAAGAGCCTGTGCGGGTCGCAGCTGCAAACGTGGATTATGGCAAAATTGAGCATCGAACCGATCCAAAGGCGCACGTGAAACCTGGCGCAGTCTTCCCTAAGGTTGAACACCCGGGAGTACAGTATGAAAAGTTTGATCAACCGGGAGTAAAGTTTCCCAAAAGGGAGATCATTGACATCCCGACCAATACGCAGATCATTGACATCCCGAGCAATACAGGTAACCGGTGACATCTATGATAAGTAAATTAAAGTCAGGCGGAAACCTGAAATTTTCCTATATACCTGTTGATGCTATTTAGCACGAGGTCTGATTCAGTTGGGGCATGAGGCTTAGTACCTTATTGCTCTTCTATTCAAAGTAAACAAAAGAACAATGATTATGGTTAGCCATTTTTGCCTCATCCAAAGTGCTGGCTTTAAAGAACGGCAAATAATTAAAAAATGTTGTTGAACAAGCAGGAGGAATTTTATGAAAGGAAAAGGTGGAAGTTTTCTAGCAATAGGGCTGGGATTGGGGCTATTATGTTCCAGTCAAATAGCTCTGGCAGCAGAACAGGGCTCATTCAAGTACGAAGATTTTAAAAAGCCCACCTATTGTGCCGGTTGCCACAAGGCCATTGCCCAGGAATGGAAGCAGAGCATGATGTCCCAGTCTTTTACCCATGGCTGGGATGAAGTTGAGTATTTTAAACTGGCTCTACCCCATTCACAGAAACTTGAAAAGGTGGCCGGAGTTAAGGCCGGCTGTATCGGCTGTCACAGTCCCCTTGCCTTTTTGTCCGGGGATATCCCCCCGAAACCTGTTGCTGACGGTACTCGTGCCAATGAGGGAGTCAGCTGTGAAGTATGTCACCATATTACCGGTAGTACTGAAGCAGAACCATTCAACTTCAGCTTTACCATAGAACCTGGAAAAATAATGCAGGGGCCGAGAAAGGATGCCAAATCCCCAGTGCACAAGGTTCAACAATCCGACTTCACCACGAGTTCTGAACTTTGCGCGACCTGTCATGACGAGCAAAGCCCCTACGGTGCCTGGGTTAAATCAACTTACCGGGAATGGAAAGCAAGTCCTTATGCTAAAGAGGGAACCCGCTGCCAGGATTGCCACATGTACGATTCACCGGGTAAAGCCGCCAAGCGTGGTGTAGAAAGGGACGATGTTGCCCATCATGTTTTCCACGGCTCGCATTTTGCCAGCAAGTTGGCAGGTGCTGTTGATCTGGCGCTGTACAGTGGTAAAACGTCTGTGTCAGCTGGTGACGTACTTGGGCTGAGAGCAGAGCTTTTTAACGGCAAGGTT
>JAOZQU010000065.1 GCA_029932055.1 Desulfocapsa sp. | reverse complement strand
TACAGGACAGCGGTTAGGCAAATTGCCAGCTATCACGCTGCATAGTTACTTAATTTTTAACTCAAAACTTTTAACTGACATTCATGTCATCAGGTGTGCTGGTATTTATTAAACGTTGTTTTACCAGCGATATCATAATGCCGATGTGGGTAATTAACACTGCGTCATAGGGAAGCCGAAAGCGGATACGCGGCAGAAACAGGGAATGGAACAGGGCGCTGACAAGGTATATACTGACAAGCAGGGATTCTGTGCGTGATAAGGGAATCCTGACGGCGATGAGCAGACGCAGGATAAGGCAGATCAATAGTGGGTAATAAGTAACAAACATAATTATTTCACGCAGCTTACTGAATTCGCTTGGCAGGAAAAGAGTATTGCGGAAATTGAAATAATCCAACAACTTGACAAAATATAATTTTACAGCATCACCGGTATGATCGATCCAGAATTCCATGGTCTTTTGTAGATAATAGTGATTTTGCTCTATTTCCGGCAGCTTGTTAGCTTCAATGTAGTAGTCATCATAGATGTAATTAAACCAGCATGAGAGTGAAGTGTTGGGGTTATTGCCGATATAGAGCGTGTCTCCACCATGGGAGGTGAGGGGAATGAAACGATCAAAGGTTTGGTGATTTCGATAACTCCAGATGGAGATGCAGGCAACGGCAATGAGAGCCGCAACTGTTCCTTTTTTAATGATGTGGTAATTGCGTGGAAAAAAGAGCCAGATCACAACCAGCGGCGGAATAAAAACACCGGTGGGATGAATCATGATAATCAGCGCCGATAACAGGCCAAGAAGAATCGCTTTTTGATAGTCAAAATCCCGCACGATTACCAGGCGGACAATACAAAGCAGAATCAGAGTGTATAGGGTTTGGGTATAAAGGGTGCCAGCCGTATAGAAGAGAACACCGTAGCCAGCCAGAAATATTGCAGACAGGCCTGCCCCGGCTTGTGCTTTCTCCTGCTTCAGGATCGATCGGATGATATACACAGACAAGGCAAGAGCAATAAAATTGAGATAACGCAGCATAAAGATCGGTGTGCCAAGTTTGATAAACAGGGCCAGGAAGAGCGGATACACAGGTGGAAATATAGCGGTGGGGTCTATGCCGTTAATGGAAAAGCCATTACCGGCGGCAAGATTCTGTGCAATTTTGAAGTACTGTTTTTCATCTGGAAAACGTATCTCGTTGCCTAGATAGAATGAATAACCCAATCCTGCGACCAGAAAAAAAAGTGCAGTAAGGTGAATAACTGCATTTTGGTGTCGGTCGAGAAATGATAGAATGATTTGCAGAGGGTTTTGTTTTTTCATGAACGAGTTTTTACCTGGAAGATGGATTTTTAGTACCTTATAAATTCTTTTTGTGTTTTTTTGAAAAGAATTTGGTGAAGGTACTTATGCCGGCTCTCCTTACCGTTTACCGGTGGCAGAGTATTTGGAATTTTGGATCGAATCAAATTTGGACGTGTATGTTGAATGCGAATCATGTTTTGTCTTTCGTTTCCAGTTTGCAAAATTCATTGATACACCGGACCAGGCAAAAGGAAATTTTTCAACACTTGAGTATGTATTGTGATCAATGGTATGGCTACTGGTACTTCCTGATTCTCCAAATAATAGTGATTGTTTAAGTCCTGCTGTCATGGTGTTTCCTGTCACTGTGCAGTTTTTTGCCGGAGCAAAAACCGGGAAAAAAAGAACTTGGCCATTGTCCCATGAAGGGGCACCGTTATATTCCAGTCTGTTATTTATGATTTGATGACCGGTGTCACTGACGGCTATGCCACCGATTGAATTGTTTTCAATAATGTTTGAATCGATTGTCAGTGGCAGCGTATTGCCGTCAGCCATTATACCAGCACTGCGGAGAGTGGCTGTACCACAGTTACGAATCGTATTTTTTCGCATCATATTGCTGCCGGCAAAGATCGTGTATATGCCGGCTCCGTCATAGGACATTGTATTTGCTCCGCTGATTAAGTTTTTTTCAATGATGTTGCTGGAAACATTTTTGGCATTACCGTCGGAGCTGAGAGTGATGCCGGCCGCCCCCACATTGCTGACACTGTTACCTGAAAGAGTGTTGTTACGGGTCTGACCGCCTTCTGCATAGAGTGCGATTCCATTTTTCAATACGGAGTCGATGCTGTTTTGAATAATAGTGTTATTGCTGGAGTTAAACAGCAGCAGACCTGTTTTATGTCCCAAACTACCACTGCTCTGGATGCGAAGATTGCGAACTGTTGTCTCACTGGTGTTTAGAAGAAATACTCCGACTTCATTTGCCCCGCGGACGGTCAGGTTCTCAATGATCAGGTTGTTTCTATCGGTTGCCTGAATTCCGTAGGGCTTGTCCCCAACTGCCACTGTAATAGATGAAGGGGCACTATCTGAAAAGAGATACAGGGTACCCGCTGCCCAATGCCAGTGCCCGGGCTGGGTTAACCCCTTGGGGCTGTTAACCACCTTGGGGTAGCCAAGAGAGGTGGGCCATTGTTTTTCACGGCATTCTATCAATTGGCGGACATAAATTTTTTTATCCTCGTGTATGTTAAACAGAGATATTCCCGATACTGTGTTTGCTGTTTTGGATGTTACCCATAGATTGGAGTATACACCGTCTAGTTGCAGGAGGATTGCACCGGATTCAAGAGAAGAAGGAACAGAAGCAAAGCCTAAGGTTGTAATTGATGGTTTTGCTGCTCTTTTATAGAATAAAACACCTGGCTGAGTAGCCCATGGTGTTGAATATATATATGAGCTTATTTTCGTCCATTGTCCTCTAACAGGAAGGCTTGCATCAAGAATCGGTTGCGTACCTGTTCCGTATGATCCCACAGTTATACCGGATGATGGGACAAGCAGTGATTCATGCCAGATGCCACCACGTTTGAAAAGAATGGCATCTCCGGAACTGATATTCTCGATGCTGCTGATTTTTTGCCAGGGATTGGCAAGGGTCCCGACACCTGGATCAGAGTTTGCCGAATCCAGGTAATAGGTTGTAGCGAATGCCTGAAGTGGAAACACACAAAACAGGCAGAGGAGCAAACCCTGGAATGCAATTGTTCTCAACACAGAACTTTTACCACAGAGGACACAGAGGAATACTCCGTTATTTGTTTCTCTCTGTGTTTTCAAGAAATCTTCTTTAACTTTATGTGATTAATAGGTTATTACAAATAGTTAGGTTAGGTTGAGCTTTACGAAACCCAACATTTTCTGTAGATTGCCGAGGCTTGAATAAAGCCTGTTAATTATTTTAACAAAAGCAGATACACAGCGTTTATGCTCCCTTCTCCTCCGGTCGGAGGGGGAGGATTGGGAGAACAGATTCCATTTGTGAAACTGGAATGGCTATCATGTCCTGACATGATTTTCCAGCTGCTAAAATTTACAGGCTGACTGCAGGTCGAATAGCTCCAGCAAAAGGGAGTGATATTGGTACTGCAGTACGTGTTGTTATCTATGGTATGGTGCGGACTGATGTGACCCCATGCATCTAACACCGAAACTAAAGTCTGGTTCCTGCCGGCTTCCATGATGTTATTCTTTACAGTACAGCTTGAGGCATTTTCGCCAAAGGAGGGAAAGAAAACCACCTGGGCATTTTCCCAGGATGGAACCCCATTATTACGCAGTGTATTGTTTGTAATCGTATGATTTTTTCCGGAAACTGCTATGCCCGCCAGTGAATTGTTTTCAATGGTGTTCCCGTCAATTGCGACTGGCTTAATGGATGAGTCGGTTCCTCCCTCAATCATGATACCTGAACTGCGCAATTCATTACTTCCACAATTAAGGATTGTATTGGACTTAATGGTGTTTCCTCCACCCACAAAAAGTGTATATATTCCAGCGGCATCATAGGACAAGGTGTTGGCGTTTGAGACGCTATTGCCGATAATCGCATTGTTTTCTACTGTGTTGGCGATTAGTTGTCCACCCGAACTAAGGCTGATACCGGCAGAACCGGAGTTAAGAATCGTATTATCTGTTACTCTATTTCCATGGGAGAAAGGCTGCGCATTCATGGAAAAGATAGCAATGCCGATTCGTAATGTTGACTCGACCCTGTTGTTCTTAATTATATTGTCTTTTGAGTTATTGATTAAAATTCCGGTTTTATGAGAGGAAGAACCAATTTTTAAAACGTGCATATTCTGCACTACCGATCCCTCTGTTCCTGTAAGATAAACACCTATACCCTTGTACCCTTGTACAGTGATATCTTGTATTATTAAATAATCATGTTGCGCTGAATTAATACCTGTTTTCAGTTGAGCAATTTTTACGTCAATGACATTTGGATCATTAGCAGAATAGAGATAGATTGTGTTGTCCTGCCAGTACCAGTGGCCCGGTTCGGTTAGACTTGCCAGGCTGGTAATTATATTTGGATGACCGAGCAAGCCAATCTGTTCTTCCCGGCCACCTGCATTGAGTTGACGGGCATAAACATTTTCGTTTTCAAAAATAGTAAAAAACGTTATTCCTGAAACCGTGTTCCCATTTTTTGATGTGACCCAGAGGTTGCTATAGTGGCTATCCGTTTGGAGAAGAATAGCCCCTTTTTGTAATGTGTATGGCACTGAGGAGAACTGCAGGGTTGTAATCGGAGGTTTTGCAACTCCTGTATACAGAAGTAAACCGGGATTGTTGGGCCATGAGGGTTGGGTGGTTCGAAAGATGTTTCCCTGTACATGTTCCCACTGCACAGGTATTGGGAAATCTGAATACGTTCCATCAAAAAGAGGTCTGTCCCCTGATCCATAAGCACCAAAGGTTATAGGTAATGAAGCTGTACCGGAGGAGGGGATAACAAGGGATTCGTGCCAGACTTCACCACGTTTGAAAAAAATTTCATCGCCTGGGGCAAAGGTACTTCCATTGACTTTATGTATAGTTTTCCAGGCCCAGTTTTCCTGGGTTCCAAGGTTGGTATCTATACCATTCGTAGCATCCACGTAATAGGTTGTGGCCCAGAGGTGCCCGCCAGATAGCAGAGTGAAGAGGAACAGGGTAAGAACTTGACAGAAAAATGTGTTTTTAGATAGTCGTAAAAAATCCATTTTTGAAGTCGCTGTTGTCGTCAAATTCATTTATCTGTTCTCCTTTATTTGGCGGCAGACGCAGAACAGGGTATCTTAAGTACCTGTGTTGCTCTCAATATGTTCCATCAAATCCATTTAATTTTAAACAGGCCAAACCAGGACATTTTCAAGAGCAGTACTCCATGACGAAAACGACTGATTTGAGTTTCTCCGTAAGTTCGATCGCGGTAACGGATAGGTACTTCCTTAATTTTTAAGTTAAGCTTCACTGCTCCAAAGAGCAGGTCGAAATCACCAAAAGGATCGAACTCACCAAAGTATTTTCGTCCGTTTTGGATTTTTATGTAATCTTTCCGCCAGAGTACTTTGGTTCCACATAACGTATCTCGAATTCTCTGCTCAAATAAATAGGTGAACACACGGCTGAAAAATTTATTTCCCAGGGTGTTGAGAAAGCGCATGGCCTCTTTTTCCATTTGATAGACCATTCGGGAGCCATTGATAAATTCACCTTTCCCGGAAGCAATGGCATTAAAGAATTTAGGCAGATCTTCTGGTGGTACGGTAAGATCAGCGTCAAGGATCATAAGGACATCATTTTTTGCTGCTGCAAAGCCTTTGCGTACGGCATCTCCTTTGCCTTTACCATCCTGCCTGAGAACTGTGATATCCTTATCCGGGTATTTTTTCTGCACACGCAGGCATTCCTCATAGGTACCGTCACTTGATCCGCCTTCAACATAAATAATCTCCATGGCCTTACCCATTTCCGGTGTCCGCAATACGGCTTGTTCGATGTTTCCTTTTTCATTACGGCAGGGAACAAGCACGGTACAGGAGACATCATCTTGAGGTTTGCGTTGGGCTAGGGGCCGGGCAACCAAGGTTTCGGTCAGTGCCATTTTCCAGAAAAATGGCATATTAGCGAGGAATTTATTGAAAAAAGATGCCAGCAGAGGAATTTTTATAGGCATCAGTACCCTGTAGCCCTTTTTTACCACCTGGAAATCTTCCAGATCGAGCAGATTCTCGATATCATCAAGGGGCAGCCAGTGTCGCAGGGATTGTTTCATGCGTATACCGGTTGATTCGGCAAGCTTAATCACTGGAGCCCAGAGGTAGTTAAAATAAATTGTGATGATGCGTGTTTCCGGTGTGCAGACTTTGTGCAGTCCCCTGAACGCTTCCTGGATATCATCAACATGGCCCAGGGTTTCAGCAATAATGATAAAATCAAATTTTTCAGTTATCTGTAAGTCTTCGAAATCATCAATCAGGAATTCAAGATCCGGGAAATTCTGCTGTGCTTTTTCAACCATTTTAGAGCTGATATCCACACCAACGCCTCTACCTGGTTTTAGTGAGGCTAACAGTTCGCCGCTACCGCATCCAATTTCCAGGACAGACGCACCTTCCGGCACTAAAAACTGCAGGTATTTTTCCAGCTCTGCGTGATAGTAGGCACCTTTTTTTCGCCATTTGGTTCTTTCACTGGCCATGGCGTCAAAATGTTTTATTTTTTCTTCTTTATTCATTAGCTTTTTATTTAGTCATCAAAAAATTGTAAATATGCATGTCATGTAAGTGTCGCTGACCACTTACCTATTTTTTTAAAAACAGAGAGCCAAAAGTATAGTCATTTTCGTCCTTTGTTTTAAAATATTCCCAAGGTAGAAAATGTTTGTCCCGGATACAGCTTAACTTGTATTTAAATAATCTTTTTTTGTAAAAAAATGGAGTCAGCAAATAGTTTGTCGGGTCATCATAAAATTTGCTGTTGCCCCGAATTGTTAAGCCGGAAGGGATTATGAATTGATCATGCACATCCTGTGCCGTATTGATTCTGGCAAGTCTGCTGGGATTGCGATAGTCAAAAGTAATGGAGAAATGGCCACCTTGTTTGAGCATTACTTTTATTTTTTTATTGATTTCCACTCTGGCAAACATGGGAATATGTTCAAACACGCATACCGACGTGATATGGTCAAATTCAAAATCAAAGTTCAGGTCTCTCATGTCCATTGCATAATTCTGCAGCTTCCAATGCATTATTTCAGCGCTGAGGTTTCCGTTATCAACCAGATCCTGCTGTAGGTCTACGGTGGTAACATTCAACCCTTTTGAAGCCATGTAGTAGGAGAAGAGAGAAGAGCTACCGCCCAGGTCAAGGAGATGTTGTCCTGCTTCAAATCGATTGTGCAACACAATCCAGATGATTTCCCAGTACAGAAACCAGGGGAAATTCCTGTCATCCACTACATTATCAAGTGGTGTATATCCATAGCCCCGATTGATTGGCTCCAGTGGCTCGTTATCCAAATCAAAACTTCCATACCAGGTGCTGATCTTCACTCCTTTAGCTCTTAATTCGGTAATCAGTTCATTGAGTTCTTCGATGATTTTTATGGCCTGAGGCGAATTGAGATCTTCACGATCCATTGTTTTGTTTATGACAGTACTATTCTTCATATTTACCTTTTTGTTAATGCGAATCGCAGGTGTGGCATTTGACCCTGGTGGGGGATATGACAGGCTGTTGCGGTAAAACGTATCTTGAAAGGATAGGAATTTTCATTTTTGACAGGATTGACATGATTATCGGGATAAAAAAATCTTGTAAATCCTGTTTATCCTGTCAAAAAAACCCGCCCGTAGGGCGTTAAGTTCTTTCAGGTGTTTTCCCGGGAACGACGGAACTCGACGCGTGCGAAGAAATGTTCCTGGGAAAAGAGTTCTGGTGCTATGAGTTGTAACGTTTTTCTTGTGTACCCCACTGTACGCCAGAGAAGAGCTTGAGTATCAATAGTCTTTGCACTTTTTTTGCAGATTTTTGACCATAGTAGTTTCGGCAGGTTTACCAGCACTGCCTGTCCTATCCTTGCTATACAGGACAGGGTTGTTTTCAGTGCTCCAAATCGTTTCCAGTCAATGTAAGCAAATGAACAGCCCCATTGCAAACTGTACCATTTAATATGCTTATAACTGGTTCGTTCTTGCGGTATGAGATGACGTCCTGTTGCCTGTGGTGCCCAGGCCATGGAAATATTGGCAGCTTTGGCCCGTAACAGGAAATCACGGTCACAGCCACCGGTTAGCATATTTTCGTCAAATGTGCCGATACTTTCAAAAACCCGACGTTTTACAAGCCGGTTGCCACCGGATGGCAGTGGTGGCCTGGCAGCAAACTTTTGAGGTTCGCGGACATCGGGGCTTTCACCGTATAAATCCCGGCAGACAGGGCCTAAGCGGGCAAGTACCTCTTCTGGAAGAGCCAGTAAAATCGGTCCTCCTACTATTTCAGCGTTTTGCTTTATTCCGGCACTATACAGTTCCTTCAGCCAGGTTGAATGGGTCAATTGATCATCATCAAAAAAAGCAAGCCACTCTCCATGGAACTCTTTAACTGCTCTGTTCAAGACAGCAGTATATCCACACCCTTCTTCAAGCAGATATCGTACCTGAATTGGTGCTGTGTCTATAATTTGTTGTGCGACTTCACGGGTGTCATCATTGGAGGCATCATCAATAATGAGAACTTCATACGTGAACTTATCATCTGTCTGTTGAGCAGTCATGCATGCCATGGTTTCCCGCAGCATTGCAGAACGGTTATATGTCGGAATAACGACACTTATTGTCGGTTTATTCATTGTCTGGTCTCCCATTCAGTGCCGGGTAAAAAAGCAAGCCTGGAGATCAATATCATACCGAAAAAAGTCATAAATGTTGGCATTGTAATGAGATTTGCTTCAAGTAGAAGGTTGTAGTAGAGCCAGAGCAGCACAGAAGTGACGAAAATGTAGTCGACTGAATTTCTTGATAACAGAAGAGAACGTACAAGAGTCAGTGCAAAACATATGATCATGGCACCCACTCCTACAAAACCAAGTCCCATGAGTGCGTCCATAAAGCCGGAGTGCACGGAGTTTGGTATCCATCCAACATTGCGGTAAATAGTTTCTATATTAGTGGGACTGATAAATGAATTGAATCCATAACCGAGCACAGGTTTTTCAACTATAAAGCGAAAGCATTCTGTCCAAAGTGGGATTCGGCCAGTGAGATTACTTACAGATTCCTTGGCTGCATCACCTCTGCCAAGAGTTGACATCTCTTCACCATAATAGAGCAGCATGTCGCCAAGTACAAGATAGCTGAAACAGCCGATACTGATTATACTGAGAACCAGCAATACTTTATTGCGACGGGAAACGACCCGGAACAAGAAATACCCCATGCTGAGAAGAGAAGCAGCAACTGCCATCCTGCTTTTGGTAAGCAGCAAAAACATAATGGCCACAATCAGAATACACCCGAAAAACAGTTTGTGGCTTTTTTGCTTATCAACGTGTGCAAGATACATTGCTGCAAGAGCGAGAAGTCCACAGTTCCAGCCCATTGCCACTGTGTGAAACAGGCCGGAAAATCGCCATATGTTATCCACTGGATTAAATGTATGCAGCCTTACTTCATTTGCAAAAGCGAGAATCAGGGTTGTGCCGGTGACAAACACCACAAGGGCTGCCAATTCTCGCAGAGAATGGCGTGCGCCTATAGCAGCTGCGGCAAACCAGAGAATGCCAACTGTAATCACTCGCCGTAACGTAAATACCGGGTCAATCGACCAGGTAAGACTGAAAATAATCCAGATGAAGTAAAACAGCAGAAACCAGCCAACAGGTTCATTGATTCGGAACCGGTTCTTCGTTCTGGCAAGGGTCAATATTGCAAAAACTCCAAGCAGTAACATCCCAATCCTTCTCCCCATATTGCCATGCTCCATCCTTGCAATGGCTTCGCCGGTTCCAATGAAATTTTCTTTAAGCTGTATGGTCTGCGGCCATGAAAAATCAAATGGAGTCACCAGGGCAAAGACCAGGAGAAGAAAGAAAAAAGTTCCCCAGGGCAGGCTGTTTATATTGAGGTTGGTGGAAGAAAGGTTATTCATTATAATTTTCTGCTGCA
Organism: Desulfocapsa sp.; assembly: GCA_029932055.1. Taxonomy (GTDB): domain Bacteria; phylum Desulfobacterota; class Desulfobulbia; order Desulfobulbales; family Desulfocapsaceae; genus Desulfocapsa. Next base: position 5,565 of record JAOZQU010000065.1, on the reverse strand, counting down.
CAGGCAGTTCGTATTAATCTAACGAATAGAAGTGTCATCAATGCTGCGGTTGTACTGGTGCCGAGTAGTACCCCCCAGGCAACACCAAGCGGTCCAAGATATTTTACCAGTATAACGCCTGCAGTCAGTATGATGACAAGTGGGATTATGTTTGCCATAAAATAAACTTTTGCCTTTTCCATGGCGAGCAGTGCACGGGACAGGGTAAATGAGGCCGCGATAACAAGGAGGTTGATGGCAAGAAGGGAAACAATATGGCCATTGCCCGCGTATTTTTCTCCATAGAACAGGACAACAAGTTGGCCACCGAAAAAGAAGAGTCCAATACTAAGTGGTATTACAATAAGCAGGTAGATTCCTGTGATTCTAGCTACAAATTTGCGTAATCCATGGGCACCATCATTCGTGTATGACTGAACAATTTTTGGTCCGAGAAAGTTCTGGATGCCGAGTAACAGCGGGTTTGCTATGGCAATGATCCCCCAGCATGCAGCCCAGGTACCTGTTGCTGCGGTTCCATGGAAAAATGCAAGTAACCATGGGTAGATAGCCATGCTTACTGCCCATAACAGGCTGCTGGCAAAAGTCCATTTTCCAAAAGATAAATTCTTTTTAAAATCAGCTAAGATATGATTTCCGGCAAACGAATAGGAATGTCGTTTGAAAAAAAGCCAACCCAAAGATGCAATTGCGCAGCCGGTACCAACACAATAAAACGCAGTATCTGCAGAGAGAATGTTGAGCCTGGCCAGCAAGAGAAGGCTGCTCAGCTGGATTGCTGCAACTATACAATCAACAATCAGTGCTGTGCGCATCATCAGACCGGCAAAACAGATTCGCCGAATAAATTCACGCAGCATAATAAAAAAAACAAACAGCATCAGAGCTTTCAGGACAGGTATGAGCGCATTGGAGCCAAAACCGTAAAGTATGGCCAGGTTGCCCAAAAACAGAGTTAGAGTAATCAGTATTGAAAGTTTTAATTGATGCACGAGTGAACTGCCGGTGTAGAGAGCCTGTTTCTTACCGGACAGACGTTGGCTGTACACCATGTATGGTGCGGAAATTAAGGAAGTCTGTAATTCATGGATAAAGAGGACAATGCTGAAACCAAGCATATAGAGTCCAAACTCTTCTTTGCTGCAGCTCCTGGCAATAATGATACCGGTGAAGAAGTTGGTTGCACTGGCCACCATTTGATCGAACAGGGAGATTGAACCCTTATGGGTGGCCGCTCTAGTCAGCAGAGAAAATGTTTTTTTTTGAAAGCGTTGAATCGCTTGTTTCGTCGGTTCGAATCTGCTGGTGCTGTTGACTGTGTTTGAGAGATTCAACAACTATCCCCTGGAAAAAAGAACACTTTTGAAGTGGACAATTTTTGAGAGAAAGCGTTTGACAGTCGGGAAGGTGTCGATTGTATAACGAATTGTTTTTGCGGCAATATCATACCATGGTTTGTATCCTTTGTAGACTTTGTAATAAAAGAGGATGAATTCTTTTTTTACCTGCCAGGGAGAAAAGCCGGGAAGCTCGAGTACGGTAGCTGTTCTTTCAAAAATTGTGGTTCTGGATTTTTCCCCAAGCAAGTTCTGTTCCTTACAAAGATCAAAGAGTCGTGTTCCCGGGTAGGGGAAAAAGATATTGACGGAAACTCCAAAGGTTGGCCTGCATTTTCGTGTAATATCAACAGTCTCCTGGAAATCCTCAATGGTTTCTCCAGGCAGGCCGATGAGCAGGTTAATTGTGTATTTTACATCAAACTCACGTGCTAACCTGCAAAACTCTATCAGGTCTTTATTGTAATACTTGGGACGATTGAGTATCTCTTGCCGGACTTTCTCAGAGCCTGACTCAAGACCTATTCTGAAAAAGTCCAGGTTGGCGTCCTTGAATGCCTGCAGGAGTTCACGATTATTTTGAATCTTAGTGGTCAGGGCCAGGTTGGTTCCGAACTTTAACGGCTTTGTCAGTGTTTTGTTGAACTCAATGAGTCGATCAAGAAGTCGATGGGTATATTTGAGATTGACACCAAGGGTTTCTGTTTCCAGGAAAACGGTTTCCACAAGTGGGTCGTGTTTAATGAGAGATTGTATCTCAGCAACAATATTGTCGGGAGAACGAAACCGGACATAGCGGCCAGTGGTGACTTTTGCCAGGGCATGGTTAGAGCAGTAGGTGCATCTGTTTGGGCATCCACGTCCGGCCAGCACTGTATAAATCATATCCTTTTTATTGGATATGTAAGGTTCCCACATCTCTCGATCGATAAAGGGAAGATTGTCAAGATCATCATGAAATGGGCGGGTGGGGTTTTGTTCAATGGTTCCGGAACCAGGATCTTTTATCCATAAATTATGGATTCCGGCAGGGTTTATACCGGACTCTATCTGCCTTGATAATTCAATGACGGCATCTTCTCCTTCTCCGACACATACTGCATTTGCAAAATCATAATTGATTACTTCTTCAGGATTTAAAGTTGGGTGGGCGCCACCAAGAACAATAAATACCGAGGGATCAATATTTTTGATAATTTCTCCAACCTGTTTAATGATGGGAATCTGGCTTGAGACAGCGGTCAGGCAGAATAAATCGGGATTGAAATCATCAATAAGGGCTTGTAGTTTTTTTTCGAGAGGTGTGGTGGGAGTGACAACAACGAGTTTAACATTGTGGCCTGCCTGTTTCAGGATAGTCGCGATAAATGAAATACCGAAAGGAATATCGCCAGGACTATAAAGTTCTTTTTTTAGAGAAAAAGTTGATAGTGAGTATACGCAAACAACGTTCATGGGTGTGTGGTCCTATTGTGAAATCAGTATGTTATTGTGATACTTGGCTGTTATTGTTCCGTCTGGTCTTGTATAATCACCGGGGAAATTAAGCCGGAGTGTAATAAGTATTCTGCCGTTTTTTCGGCAATTTTCCTGTGTACAATTGGAGACGGGTGGCCATCAAATGCACTGGTTCTGTATTTTTCGGGTGAAAATTCATTAATAAGGGAAGTTAAGTCCAGAAAGTGAATATTGTTCTGTTTGAGTTTGTAAATAAAATCAGAATTATATGTATGGTTGATGGGCGGCAGTAAAAGGAGCAGATACGGAAGGTTCAACTGTTGGGCTGTTTGCTGAAATTCCAAGATATATTGGTAGGAATCAGGCGCAATATCCACAGGTGATCCCGGTTGGTACTTTTCATCTTTATGGCGGTAGTGGTAAACCATATCACGTAGAAAATAGGTAAGATGTATTTTTCGTAAGACTCTTTTCAGGAAAGAATCCTGCTCCAGTAATCCAGCTCCGTCACTGTGTGCAGTGTAGCCCCATTTGTCCACAGTACCTGTGCGAGAAAGTGTGAAATCTTCTGGTACGACAGACATGATTACAAGATCAGGTTGGGATTCCGGCATTCTGTGGCGCAGGGTAGCCCACATTTGCTGAACACTGTAGGCGGATACACCATAATTAAATGTGCTTACGTTTGCTGTCTGTTGTCTGGAGTTCAGAATGCTTTGCATTACAGCTGTATAAGTATCGGCGGTTTCGGAAACGCCCTCACCAAAAGTGACTGAGTCGCCGGTTATCGCAATTCTAAATTCCTTATCCTGTTTATCCTCATAAACATGGCCGGTAACTGTTGATCGAAGACCTAGGCTGTCAGTGTTAATAACGGCAAGTCCACGTGCCTGCGCGTTATTCAGGTCAGGTTTTTGAATATAGGGAATATCAGTTGTTTTGTCATAGGGCATGTAGATAGGATCGTATAAATAATGTTCAGAATATCCCCAGAATCTCATGAAAATTTCTGTGATGACAAAAGTAACTGACAGAATATAAAGTATATACAGTAAGGCTTTTAAAAATCGCATGGTTGCTACATATTTTGTAACACGCTACAAGGTAATCAGTCCCTGTTCAGCGTATCATGTGTGATTCAGGATAAGGTTGCCTGTCTGAAGTAATTTAAAATAACGTGTAAATAAATGGTGCAATGGCAGATCCTTCAGCAAGGACGAGTATAGCGCCTATTAAAACGAGAAAAAGTATAATAGGTGCCAGCCACCATTTTTTTCTTTCTTTTAAAAATCCCCATATCTCAAATATTGTTGATGCTTTAGACATAAATCGTATCCTTCGTTGTCGTTCGCAGGAAAGGCTCCCACGGGATATAAACAGATGATAAATTAATTTTTGACCTTTTCACAATACCATCAATATTGTTTTTCCATTCTGCTGGTATCAGGCTTTGTTACTTTTCTTTGTACCCAGTAACTGTCAGAAGAATTTTTCCCGTGTCCATCTGGTTTGTGTATCATTTTTATAGAGAGAAAATCCTTGCCAAGCAACCTCGCCACAAATCCCATGGGAGTAAATACAGTGTAAAAGAGAACGGTCAGGATAAGCCTTGTCATTACAAAACCCATGATAGCTGAGAGTTTCATCCACCATGGATAGAGTCGTCTCAGCAGGGTTGCCTGTATCAAGGAAACCAGTAACAGGAATAATGCTAAAAAAGAAAGAAAGAATCCACTAGTGTGGCCTTTCAAGAGTAAAAGCCAGGCAATAACAGCAAGTGCGATACTGATAGTGATACCGAATTTTTTGAGTTCACCTGCAGCGATATCCGTATTCTTTTCAAGCATGATTTAGTCTATTCCTTTATTGGCCTTGATTGGTTTTTTCCAGGAGAAAATTGCCCATCATCAAACAGTCCATTTCTGTATGCATGAAGCAGTAATAGGCATCCTCCGGTGTGCAGACAATTGGTTCACCCCTGACATTAAAGGATGTGTTGATAATGACGGCGCAATCGTATTTTGTATCAAAAGCCTTTATGAGAGCATAATAGAGAGGATTTTCTTCTCCGTTGACCGTTTGAACCCGTGCCGAATAATCAACATGGGTAACAGCCGGTATGGTAGAGCGAGGAATTTGCAGTTTGTTCAGGCCGGTCAGTTGTTTATCGTTTTCGGATGGCCCTTTTTGGATATCTTCGTTAACGTCTGCCACCAGAAGCATGTATGGACTTTCTTTGTCAATTTGAAAGTAGTCTGCTGCCCGTTCCTGTATAACAGATGGTGCAAAAGGTCTGAAGCTTTCCCGATATTTTATTTTCAGGTTGATGGTTTCCTGCATTTCCCGAGATCGTGAGTCGCCGATGATTGAGCGGTTGCCCAAGGCTCGAGGGCCGTACTCCATCCGCCCCTGAAACCATCCGACGACCTCCTGTGCAGCAATGCGGTCAGCTATTTTTTCAGGTATCTCTTCTTTGGTGAGCTCTGTATAGGAAATATTGTTTTGTTCCAGATAGTTTTGGATGTAAGAGTTGGAAAACGCAGGGCCTAGGTAACTGCCCTTTTGCAGGTCTGTTTGTGTGACCACTGGTTTTGAATTTCCGAGATATTGATGCCAGGCGAACAGTGCAGCACCAAGGGCACCACCGGCATCACCGGCAGCGGGTTGAATCCAGATATCCTCAAATTTGGATTCACGCAGGATTCGGCCATTGGTGACACAATTCAATGCCACTCCACCTGCCATGCACAGCTGTTTTTGTCCTGTTACC
>JAOZQU010000269.1 GCA_029932055.1 Desulfocapsa sp. | reverse complement strand
CCGCCGGTGATCTCAAGGTTACGGGCAATGATGCGTACAATCTCGCCAAAACCAAGGGTGACAATGGCCAGGTAATCGCTGCGCAGGCGAAGGGTTGGCCCGCCGATGATAATGCCAGCCACCATGGAACAGAACACAGCAGCAGGTATTGTCAGCCAGAAGTTGATCCCAAATTGTGAGGTCAGGATACCGGTTGTATAGGCACCCACGGCAAAAAAGGCAGCATAGCCAAGATCTAGTAATCCGGCATAGCCCACCACAATATTGAGACCCAGGCAGAGGATGGTATAGAACCAGGCATTGGTTAATACTTCCAGTATGTAGTTGTTGGCAACAAGGGGAATCACCATGGCCACGGCTGCCATGACCATGAGCACAATCATTCGGTTGTGCTGGTGCTGCAGCCAGTTCATTCCGTCGGTGATTACTGAGGTATCAGATGATGGTGTCATGTTACATCCTCTCGATCTCGGTTTTCCCGAGGATGCCTGTGGGTTTCAGAATCAGGAGCAGGATGAGCAGGCCAAAGGAAAATACGTCCTTCCATTCAGAACCGATAAAGGGAAGTTGGGTACCGAAGGCTTCCAGCAGGCCGAGAAGCAGGCCCCCCAGCATGGCACCCCGGATGGAGCCGATACCGCCGATTACTGCGGCTGTAAAGGCCTTGAGGCCAATGACAAAGCCCATGGAAAAGTGCAGTGAGCCGTAATAGACCCCGGCCATGACCCCGGCCGCAGCAGCAAGAGATGAGCCGATAAAAAAGGTGAGAGCAATGATCTGATTTACGTTAATGCCCATGAGCTTGCAGGCATCCTGATCAATGGCAATGGCGCGCATGGCCTTGCCATACAGGGTTTTGTTGACAAAGAAATAGAGTATCACCATCAGCAGAGAGGCGGAAATAACAAGAGCCAGCTGGGTGTAGGAGATAAAAACATTGCCAAAATCAAGGCCTTCATAGCCAAGGTCAGTATTAAAGGCCAGATATTCACCATCTGTAATGGTCATAACCCCGTTAGACAGGATCATGGACACGGCAAGGGCGGTAATGAGAATAGACAGGCGTGGAGCTTTGAGCATGGGCCGGTACGCCACTCGCTGAATAATCACTCCCAGCAGCCCCACAGCCAGCATACTGAGTACCATGGAACAGACAATGGTAGTCCAGCTTTCACCCAGCAGGCCACTGATGGCCGACAGAATCAGGAACCCGACAAAACCACCCACCATGTAGAGATCGCCGTGGGCAAAGTTGAGCAGCTTGATAATGCCGTACACCATGGTGTAGCCCAAGGCTACCATGGCATAAAACGATCCAAGGATCAGGCCGTTGGCAAATTGCTGCAGAATGATGTCCAGTGTCGACATAGGGGGAATTTTACGGGATTAAAATATACAGACCAATGTCATTAACTTAAGAAAAATTTTTGGGCTCCAGTAGGTTGGGTAGAGCGTAGCGAAACCCAACAACGCTGCAATTGTTGGGTTTCGCTACGCTCTACCTAACCTACCTGTGACCTCTATTGATCTTTAAGTTAATGACATTGATATACAGAACTGTAAAAAAACAGAACCGTGCTCCCACAAGGTGCGGAGCACGGTTGGTTTATTGGTTTATTGGTTTATTGGTTTATGTATGGCTTATTAGTTCAGTGCCCACTTGCCACCTTTGGCAACGAGCACAACAAAGTTACTCTTGGCCAGGGTGTTTTTGTCGGTAAAAGTAACAGCACCAGTGATGCCGTTGAACTCTTTTGTTTCTTTCAGAGCTTTGACAATGGCAGCCTTATCAGTGGAACCGGCGCGGGTAATGGCATCAGCCATCAGTTTCATGCCGTCATAGGCGAGAGGTCCATAGGCATCAGGAGCTTGGTTGTAACTTGTTTTATAGCTCTCAGTGTAGTTTTTGGCTGCCGGCAGGTACTCTGCAGTGGGATTGGAGAAACAGAATACGCCTTCTGCAGCTTTGCCTGCAATTTCAAGGAGCTTGGGAGAGTTTGATCCGTCACCAACAGCAATCAGATTACGAAAACCTGCCTGGCGGAGCTGTTTGATGAGTAATGCACCATCAGAGTAATAGGCGGTCCAGAAGACTGCATCCGGGGCTTTTGATTTGATTTTGGTAACCAGCGAGGATTGGTCCTGCTCTCCTTTGTTGACAACTTCGTAGGCAACGACTTCATGGCCCATGGCCGTCCATTTTTCCTTGGTCAGTTTGGCTAGATCCTCAGAGTACCCGTCGCCCTGATGAACAATGGCCAGCTTTTTCACACCTTTGTCTTGAAACAGCTTTACTGCGGTGTTGACCTGGTCAAAACCAGTGGAGTTTATCTGAAATGAAGTACCGGGATTAGCATCAATGAGCTTGGTTGAATTGGCTGCTGCAACCACAAATGGAGTTCCGGCATCACCGTAGATTTTCAGGGTGGGGAGGGTTGCACCGGAGCAATATCCGCCCACAACACCGATTACATCACTGGACACCAGTTTGGAGGCAGCTGAAGTTGCCATCTGGGGATCACAGCCATCATCACCGGTAATGGTGACAATATTCATACCCAGTACACCACCAGCTTTGTTTATTTCATTCACTGCCAGCTTGATGGAATTTTCCATGTCTTTGCCGGCAGTTGCCTCAGAGCCGGTGGTTGGTACCATAATACCGATTTTCAGGTCGGCAGCATTTGCCTGACCTAACATGAGCAGGCCGGCAAGGGCGCTGCCGAATACAGTTGTAAATATTTTTGTTTTCATGATTTCTCCATGTTCTGAAAAGTACGATCACCTTAACGTGATCTGTAATGAATGAGCAGGAGTCATTTGAAAACCAGAATTGTGCTTTAGTCAAGTAAATTCAGACAGAGCATGGTGATACGTAGGAGAAATTAGTTTTTATCTTTCAACAAGCCCTGTATATATGAATCATTGTTTACAAATAGTTACAATTTGAGATATCCCTGTTTTTTGGGTATGCATTTGAATAATATAAATACAAAAGAATCTTCTTCCCGTGCGCAAGCAAACAAAAGCCTATATCTTGACCCTGATGGTCGTCGCCTTCTGGGCGACAGCAGCCTCTGCTTTTAAGATTGCCTTAAGAGATGTCACCCCCTACACCCTGCTTTTCTTTTCCACTCTTTTTTCAAGTATCTTTTTGTTTGCGATTCTTTGTGGTCAGTCAAAGGTGGGGTTACTCCTGAAAAGTGATCGTAAGTCCTTAAGCAAGGCAGCTTTACTCGGATTTCTCAACCCTTTTCTGTATTATGTCATCCTGTTTAAGGCCTACGATATCCTTCCCGGCCAGATTGCCATGAGTCTTAACTACGGATGGCCTCTGGTTCTTACTCTGCTGTCAGTGCCCATCCTTGGACAACGATTAAGTAAAAGCCAGCTACTGGCCGTGGTGATCAGCTTTGTGGGCGCAGTAATTATTGCAACCAGGGGAGAATTCACCAGCTTTGGGGATGTCAGCCGGTTTGGTGTTGTGCTTGCAGGCGGTTCCACTCTGATCTGGGCCACATACTGGCTTGTGAATGCAAAGGACGGGTATGATCCGGTGGTGAAACTGTTTACCGGCTTCTGTTTCGGCCTTTTGTATACTGCCCTGTTCTGCCGGTTTTCCGGAGGTCTTGAGCTTCCTGTTCTCCGGGCCTGGCCGGCGTTGATCTATGTCGGCCTCTTTGAGATGAGTATCACATTTGCTCTCTGGCTTACTGCCTTGCAGCTGACCTCTTCAGCAGCCCGTATCAGCAACCTGATTTATGTAACCCCCTTTTTTTCCCTGCTGATCCTGAATTTTGTGGTGGGTGAAAAAATCTATCCGGCCACTTTTGTCGGCCTGTTTCTGATTGTGGGCAGTATTTTGTTTCAGGCTTGGATGAGCAGGAAGAGAGCATCCGAATTACCCTGACTCAGGGGCAGTTCAATAATAAATTTTGCCCCTTGACCCGGTTCTGATACCACCCGGACCGCCCCTTTGTGTTGATCTACGATAATGGCATGGGAGGCTCCGGCAGCAAGGTCGGCAATATGTCTCTGGCAGATTTAGTGCGTAAGTGGAAGAATAAATACAACAAATTTCAAGGATAAAAGAAGAATGTTTTTTATAGATAAACCATACATATCAGAATTTTTCAAAATGACTGTCAGAGACAATGGTATTCCAGTGGTCGGAACAGACGGTGCTGAGCAGTCAGGGATGTATAGCGGAACAAAGATAATCAGTGAAGAGCGAGCCATTGAAATGGTTCGAAAATCAGATGAGT
>JAOZQU010000268.1 GCA_029932055.1 Desulfocapsa sp. | reverse complement strand
GTTTTTCACTATTATTGAAGATAAAACCGGATATCCAAGGGACATGGTTGGCCTTGATCAAAATTTGGAGGCTGATCTCGGTATTGATTCCATAAAACGTATTGAGGTTGTTGGTGCAATACTGCAGACCTTGCCTGAGAGTTATGGTAAAGCACTGGGGGAAGATCGTACGAGTTTAAACACCCTGGCCACTCTGAATGATATGTTGGACATGTTGGGTGAACTTAAGGTTGACGAGGGGGAAACGCCCCCTTTTGATCAAGCCGGGGTAGGTTCAGGGACTTCAATTGCAAGTTACCTGCCCCGGCATATTCTGGAAGCAAAATTAGAACCTCTTGAAAAGACTACCCAGACCCGGTTGGAACAGGGGCATTTTCTCATAACAGAAGATACAATCGGTGTTGCAGAAGCACTTTCTGCAGTTCTTTGTGAACAAGGCTGCACCGTTAGTTTGCTTGAACGTGAGGTCTTGCAGGACGAGGCGTCATTACACAAGTGGTGTGCATCTCTAAACCGAAACGGCGATGGAATCGCCGGTATCATACATCTTGCTCAACTTGGATCTGCCTGGCTCCAACTTGATGCCCCTCTTGCTGACTGGCGCAACCAGATACAGCTCAACGAAAAATCGCTTTTTATCCTGCTGAACCATTTTAGCAGTGAACTTCATGATGACGCCCATATTCTCTCGGCCAGTGGATTGGGGGGATATTTCAATCACCAACCTGATAAGGCTTCAGGTCTTTCTTTACAGGGTGGTTTTGTTGGCCTCCTGAAGTCATTATTTGAAGAACGTTCCTCATTAAGGGTCAAAGCCGTTGACATTGATTTGGCACAACAGACTTCCTCGATTGTCGAGGTATTACTTAGTGAGTTGGAAGTTGCTGGAGGACGCCAGGAGATAGGTTATCCTGATGGAAATCGAATAATATTTCAGACCATCAGCAAGTCGATAGATGAGAGTGAAGAGAATCTTGAAGCCATACGTGATATTGTAATCCTCGCTACCGGCGGATTAAGAGGCATAACAGCTGAGGTATTAAGAGAGTTGGCTTTGCCGGGAAACACTCTGCTCTTGACCGGTCGCAGTGCATTGTCGGAACATGAACCGGAAGAGCTACAGGCTCTGACAACATCTGAAGATTTGCAAAAATACTTTATTAATCAGATGCGTGATGGTTCTCAAAAACTTACCCCGGCTGAAATACAGCGCAAAGTAAAATCGACTTTTGCGGCACGGGAAATGCGGAACAACCTTGAAGAGTTTCGGAGCACAGGTGCAATAGTTGAATACTATCCGGTTGACGTAACTGATGAAGATGCCATGGCTCAACTATTTGATAACATCTACAAAAAACATGGCACAATTAATGGTGTGATACATGGAGCAGGAGTAATAGAGGATAAGCTCCTGGCTGATAAGACTGGGGAAAGCTGGTCCCGGGTAGTTGAAACAAAAGTAATAGGCCTCTTACTCCTGCAAAAATATATTAATAGTGAATCACTCAGGTTCTTTACTGTATTCAGCTCTGTTGCAGGTCGCTATGGCAATAGTGGCCAAACCGATTATGCCACTGCTAACGAACTCATGAACAGACTCTGCTGTCAACTGAAAATGAATTGGCCTGATCACGTTAAAGTTCGATCCTTTTGCTGGGGACCATGGGGACAAACAAAGTTTGGTGCCGGCATGGTAACGGCCGAGACAGAGGCAAAGTTCGCTGAAAAAGGTGTTACACTTGTCAGTGCTGATATCGGAAGCCGGCTTTTTAAAACCGAACTTACCCGAGAAGCAAATTCACATGTAGAGATCATTTGCGGTGCTGGTCCCTGGGAACAGCACGAAGCTGCAATCGGTCAATTTGACAAGAAACCGCAAACAAATACAGCTGCACTGAGCCCCCTTCTTGATAATGCAAGCTTGAGCACAAGCCCCAAAGGCAACCAGGTTATCACCTTTTCTTTAACTGATAACCATGCTTACCTGCAGGAGCATTGTATCGATAATGTGCCGGTTTTGCCGGCTGCCGTTGCCTTGGAAATTATGGTTGAGGCCGCTACCTCCCTTTGGCCTGGCTGGCTCGTGATTGAAGCTCATGATTTTCGTCTTATGAAAGGCATAGAGCTAAAGAGCAAAGAACAGGAGTTCAAGCTTACCATTAATCCACCGCCTTATGGTAGCAGCAGTGGATTTGAAATAAGTTGTACTCTTCAATCAGAGCTGGAAACGGGTAACAAGCAAGTTCATTATCGTTCGGTTTTGCGTCTTGAACAACAATTTCCCCAGACATCAGTCCATGAACCTCAGTCGTACACAGACAAGCAGTTAACTGTTGCTAAAGCGTATAATGAATGGTTATTTCACGGACCAAGATTTCAAGTAATTGAAGAGATTGACGGATTATCGGATAGTGGAGCCAAAGCTTTAGTACGAACTAGCCGTCCCGGTGAATGGATGGGAAATATTGGCCCCTGTAATGATCAGTGGGACTTTGAGCCGGGCCTTATAGATGCGGCTGCTCAAATGGCTTTATTATGGGCCAGAGTTTTCCGAAATGAATCGGCATTACCTGTACGTTTTGGGCGTGTTGTGCGATACTTTGATATCTTGCCTGAAAAACTGTACATGAATTTTAATCGGATCATAACCGATGAATCCCATTTAGTTCGCGCAAATGTTTATTTTACTGATATTGACAACAAGGTCGTACTGTCGATCGAGGATCTGGAATGTGTGTCGAGTGAGGCATTAAATCGTGTTGGCGGCACTGCCGGGAAGGCTTAGTCTTAGTCAATTTCGGCGTAGAAAATGAAAATCAGAGAAGGAGAGTTGTTCGTGTCTGGGAAAGAAAACACTAATCATGAAGCTATTGCAATTATCGGTATGGCTTGCGTGTTTCCACAGGCACCCGATTTAGAAACATTCTGGTGCAATATTCTTAACTCCGTTAGTGCTATTGGTAAACCATCTCCGGATTGGGAGGCCGATCGCTATCTTGAGTCTAATCGAATAAACACTCCCAATGGCGGTTATCTTAAAGATCTTTACCGTTTTGACCCACGGGAATTCGGTATTATGCCGAATTCAGTGGACGGTGGTGAACCTGACCATTTTATAGCCTTGCGCGTAGCACGAGACGCACTTCTTGATGCCGGTTACATCGACAGTGATTACGATCATCGGGATACGGGTATCGTACTTGGACACAGTACCTATTTACATCGGGGACAGGGAAACCATATACAGCATCACATCGTATTGGATCAAACGCTGGAACTCCTGCAAACAGTATTTCCATCCCTTGGTGATGAGAAAGCCTCAGAAATTCGCCAACTGTTGAAAAGCAAGCTTCCTCAATGCAATGCTGATATTGCACCAGGTCTGGTGCCGAATGTCATGACCGGGCGAATTGCCAATCGCTTGAATCTTAGAGGTCCGAATTACCTGATTGATGCAGCCTGCTCTTCGTCGTTGCTCGCTATCAATGCTGCAATCGATGAATTGAGAAATGGTCGATCCAGTTTAATGCTTGCCGGCGGAGTAAATGCCTCATTGCCGGCCGAGGTTTCAGTGATTTTCACAGAGCTTGGTGCCTTGAGTCAACAAGGGAAAATTCGCCCTTTCGATGTTGACAGTGACGGTACCCTGTTGGGAGAAGGACTTGGCGTTGTTGTTTTAAAACGGGTATCAGAAGCATTAAACGATGGTGATCGTATCTACGCGGTTATTCGCGGGGTCGGACAAGCCAGCGATGGCAAACGGTACGGTCTATTAGCCCCAAGTGTTGAAGGGGAAACCCTGGCCATTGAAAGAGCATACACAGCCAGTGGTATCGATCCTGCAACAGTTGATCTGGTGGAAGCACACGGCACGGGAATCCCCCTGGGAGATAAAACTGAAATATCCGCTCTGAAGAACATACTTGGAGAACGTAAAGGGGCTGGGGGAAGTGTGGCGATCGGATCGGTTAAATCGATGATCAGCCATTGTATTCCCGCAGCAGGTATAGCGGGGCTCATCAAGTCTGCGTTGGCTCTAAGTCATAAAATTTTGCCACCAACTCTCTGTAATAAGGTTAACCCTGATCTGGAGATTGAAAAAACTCCTCTCTATATCAACACCGCAACCAGGCCCTGGATTATCGCACCCGGGATGTCCCGTCGTGCCGGTATTAATTCATTTGGATTTGGCGGTATTAATACCCACGCGATTCTGGAAGAAGCTCCGGCACAAACAAATCCCCCCTTAAGTTTAGCCGGGTGGCCATTTGAACT
>JAOZQU010000064.1 GCA_029932055.1 Desulfocapsa sp. | reverse complement strand
TCGCGGATCTTGGCGTCAACCTCTACAGCAATGGTTTCAAGCCGGCAAACAGGATCAAAGAACTCCTGCCAAAAGGCGAACATCTTATTGCTGAAGCCTTTGACGAAACCAACTACACCTATTCCATTGCAGGACGCATCATGTCCATGCGAAAATTTGGCAAAGCTGCCTTTTTCCATATTGCTGACAGCTCGGGCCGGATCCAAGTGTATATCAAAAAAGATACTCTGGGCGATGAAATATTTGCCACCTTTAAAAAATGGGATATTGGCGACATTGTAGGAATTGAAGGTAAACTCTTTAAAACCAAGACCGAAGAACTCTCTGTCATGGCTGACAAGCTGGTGATGATCTCCAAATCGCTACGACCACTTCCTGAAAAATTTCATGGTCTCACTGACGTGGAAACCCGTTATCGTCAGCGCTATGTGGATCTCATTGTTACCCCTGAAAGTCGCGAAACATTCCGCAAACGTGTGGAAATCATCCGCTTAATGCGTGAATTCCTTGCAAACCGTGGCTTCATGGAAGTGGAAACCCCCATGATGCAGCCGGTTCCCGGTGGTGCCACAGCAAAACCCTTTAAGACACACCATAATGCGCTGGACATGGATCTCTACCTGCGTGTTGCCCCTGAACTGTACCTCAAACGACTTCTGGTTGGTGGTTTTGAACGAGTCTTTGAAATCAATAGAAATTTCAGAAACGAAGGTCTGTCCACCCGCCATAATCCCGAATTTACCATGCTGGAATTCTATCAGGCCTATGCCACCTATCATGAGCTGATGGAACTTACTGAAGAGATGATCTCCTGGCTCTGTGATGAAGTAAACGGTACCATGGAAATTGAATATCAGGGCACCACAGTCAATCTGGCCCCACCTTGGAAACGAATGACCATGGATGAAGCTCTTATTGAGGTTGCGGGCATTGACCCTGCTGTTCTGGAAGACGATGAAAAAGTTCTGGCACTGGCCGCAGAAAAAGGAATCAAACTGGAAGAACAGGCCGGTTCCGGAAAAGCCAAAACCGAACTCTTTGAACTGCTGGTGGAAGAAAAGCTGATAGATCCCACCTTTATCACATCGTATCCCACTGAAGTTTCACCTCTTGCCAGAAGAAACGAGGACAACCCTGATGTTACCGACCGGTTTGAGCTTTTCATCACCGGGCGTGAACTGGCCAATGCGTTCAGTGAGCTGAATGATCCCGTAGATCAACTCCAGCGTTTTGAAAAACAGATCGCCGAGAAAGGGGATGATGAAGAAATCCATCATGAACTTGATGAAGATTTTATCCGTGCCCTTGAGTACGGTATGCCATCAGCTGCCGGAGAAGGCATCGGTATTGATCGGCTGGTGATGTTGCTCACTGATTCGCCATCAATTCGAGATGTTATCCTCTTCCCTCACCTCAAGGCCGAAGTGAAGCAACAGGGGAAAAAAAAGAAAAAGAAGAAGAATCAAAATAATGTTTGAGTGGTTTATCAGTTTCCGCTATCTGCGGGCAAGGCATAAACAAAAATTCATTTCACTTATTTCACTTATCTCTGTTGCCGGTATCACCATGGGCGTTATGGCGCTCATTGTGGTGCTGGCAGTCTATTCCGGTTTTACCAATGGGTTGCGCGATCAAATCCTTGGTGTCAACTCCCATATCATTGTTCAACGCTTAGGCGGATTTATTCCAGAATACACCCTTACCCGTGACAGAATCATCACAGTCGACAATGTCACTGGTGCCACCCCCTATCTTTACGCCCAGACACTGCTCAGCGGCCCGAAAGGCGGAAGCGGAGTTGTACTTCGTGGAATCGACCCGCTTACAGCCAGAGGAGTGATTGCGCTACCCGAACAAATGGTGGAAGGAAGTATTGACGACCTGATCCAGGATGAGGATGCCAGACTTCCGAACATTATACTGGGTATTGCCATGGCCTCTGATCTTCATGTGGCCATTGGCGATAAAGTACGACTCATCTCCCCTTCAGGCCCGCTGACTCCCATGGGCATTATCCCCAAAGTCAAAACCTGTCAAATATCAGGCATATTTGAGTCGGGTATGTATGAATATGATTCCTCCATTGCCTACATGAATATCCCGGATGTTCAGAATTTTCTGGAAAGTGGAGATATTGTCCATGGGATCGAGGTAACTGTGCGGGAAAAGGTGTTGAACCGGGCTGATAGAGTCGGCAACAAGATTGTGGAACTGCTGGGAAGCTCTTTTATTGCCAAAGACTGGATGTCAATGAACCGCAACCTGTTTGCCGCCTTTAAACTTGAAAAAATCGGCATGTTTATCTGTGTTGCCCTCATCATCCTGGTGGCAGCACTGAATATCGTCTCGGCTCTTATCATGGTGGTCATGGAAAAAGAAAAAGATATTGCCATTTTAAAATCCATGGGTGCCACTTCCAAATCTATCATGAAGATCTTCTTCAATCAGGGGTTGGTTATCGGGCTCTCCGGCACTTTTCTGGGTGTGACTTTAGGACTTGGACTCTGTGAAATTCTTTCCCGCTACAAGTTTATTGAGCTGCCTTCCAATGTCTACCCCATGAATACGCTGCCTATCAAGGTGCTTCCTCTTGATGTGACAATTATTGCAGTTTCTGCGATTGTCATCACCCTGTCGGCCACCATTTACCCATCATGGAAGGCGTCAAAGGTGAAACCTGCGGAGGTTCTGTCATGACTCTTTTCAAGGCGGAAAAGCTGTGTAAGAATTTCCACAGTGGAACAAAGCAGATTCAGGTACTCAAAGGGATTGACTTCAGCATAGATAAGGGCGAAATGATGGCCATTGTCGGAGCTTCCGGCTCAGGCAAAACAACCCTGCTCCAGATTCTTGGCACCCTGGACGCCCCGGACAGCGGTGAGCTTTTTTTTCAGGGCAAAAGTCTGACCTCCAGAAACGACAATGAACTCGCTCGGTTCCGCAACCGATCCGTAGGCTTTATCTTCCAATTCCACCATCTGCTGCCTGAGTTCACAGCCCTTGAAAATGTGATGATGCCGGGATTGATTGCAGGCAAGACAAAAGAAGAGATGGAAGAACCAGCCAAACGTCTGTTGAAACAGGTAGAACTCGACCACAGAACCGATCACAGGGTCAACGAACTCTCAGGTGGTGAACAGCAACGCACGGCTTTGGCCAGAGCCCTTATCCTGAAACCGTCCCTACTCCTTGCCGATGAGCCAACCGGTAATCTTGATGCCCGCGCCGGTAATCTTGTCTTTGATCTCATCAGATCACTGTGTAAGGATCTGGCACTTGCCACCATCATGGTTACTCACAATCATGAACTTGCGAGGCAGATGGATGTTTCCCGCACTCTTGAAGATGGGGTGTTTCTGTAAAGAGTATTATTCCTTCGACGCAAGATACTTCTGGTGAGCACACATTATTTTGATCTGGCCATAGGAATACTCATCTCCCAACCGTTCCTTTATTGCTCCCAGTGAATTCTCTTCTTCCGCTGCAAGCTCTGTTGCAATGGCTTCCTGCTGCTCTGGGGAAAGCAGCTTATCAATGGCAAGCTCTCCCTTTTCCACAAAAGATGAAAGATGCCCTTCAATGGTTGCATTGACAAAGCCCCTTTCTTTTGCAATTTCAGCAACACTTTTTCCCTCACGGAACATATCCAGACTGATGGTTTTGGTGCTACCCTGTTCAGGCCCACCTTTCTCTTTCAAGGATTCTTTGGGTGTTGGTAAAAAAACAGCTTCAATTCCATGTTTTTTTCGATAGTCACGGACATGTTCTACAATCTCTTTGCCATAATTCTCAATGGTCTTTTTGCCAACACCCGGGATAGCCTTAAGATCTTTCAGGTTATCCGGCAGACAGACCACAATTTGAATCAAGACCCGCTGGTATAAAATCTGAAAACGGGCAATATCGAGCTTGCTGGCCGTGGCCGTACGCCAGTCCCTCAATGTTGCAAACAGTTCCGGATGATCAATATCTGATTCAGTATAGGCAGCGACCTGTTGCTTTTTCACCTTTGATGGCTGGAAGTCTATCTCAGCAGCGGATAGCGCGTGCAAATAGTCGGCCGGGGAAAAGCCCTTTTCACAGGAGTGTACTCCTGCCAGTTTTACTCCAAGTTCTTTTCTGCAGTTATTCAGAACATTGTTTATCTTTTTCCGAAGTTCCTTATTATCAGTCTCAAAATAGAGTGTATGCACGGACTTGCCAAATATTTCAGCAAACTTATCCTGAAACCAGCAAGATGCCTTGCTGATCCGTTCAAGGGTATGCTCATCATTTTCCGGCAGGGTATGGGCCTCAAAAATCGTTGCCAGCTGATTCCTGAAATTATCACTCACTGCAAAAATACTTTCTCTTGCCTGTTGCTCGGTAAGCTGCATGTCAGCAGCACCCGAGACCTGCACAACACTTGCATTGCGCGTTAGGAGATGCACAAGATACCCAAGACGTTTGGCAAGCAGACCAAAATTAAAGCACTCAAACAGAAGCTTCTGTTGATAATTGATTTTTGCTTCCTGCAACATGCTCTCGGAAGGTGGATTCTGCCTGCCATCTTCATCAAATTGCAGCACCGTCGGATCACTATCCACCCCGGTTGATGAAATGATGGAACTGAGCACCATACCCTCGAAGGTTTTACAACGGCTCAGCGCCACATACACCTGACCGTGAGTAAAGGCTGCCTGGGCATCAATAATGGCACGCTCAAACGTAAGCCCCTGACTCTTGTGAATAGTTATGGCCCAGGCAAGTTTTAAGGGGTGCTGCTCAAATTTTCCGATAACTTCTTCTTCAATTTCTTTGCTTTCATCGTTTATCGTATACTTGATATTCTCCCAGCTGACTGGTTCCACAGGAATTTCATCTTTGTCACCCGGACAGGTCACAAGTATGGTTTTTCCGATAATCCCTGTTATTTTTCCAATTTTCCCATTGTAATAGAGCTTTTCAGGAGAAGAATCATTACGCACAAACATCACCTGTGCGCCTTTTTTCAGAGTCAGCTTTTCCTGGGTTGGGAAGATATGTTCAGGAAAATCTCCATCAATATCTGCGCTGAAGAAATATTTTTTGGAACCAAGCTCCTGGAGTCGTGTTTGATTGATTGAACCTGCACTGGCATTGTGGGTGGTGAGTGTTATATAGCCCTGATCTTCCTGCGGCTTGAAATCCTCAACATAACGGGCATTCAGTTGCTCCAGGGTGGCAGCGTCAAGGCTGTTCTCCCGAACCCGGTTCAGCAGTTTAATAAAAGCAGCATCTGATTGGCGATAGATATGTTTCAGCTCAATGGTCAGCAGTTCAGTCTGAGCTAGTGCCTTGCTGGAAAAAAAATAGACCGACTGATAATGTTGCTGCAGAAGGCTCCACTCATGCTGTTTTGCCACAGGAGCGAGCTGGTGCAGATCGCCAATCATCAGTAACTGCACTCCACCAAAAGGCTGATTACTGAAACGATGACGACGCAGTGTGGCATCCACAGCATCGAGAAGATCTGCTCGAACCATGCTGATTTCATCGATTACCAGCAGATCAAGACTCTGTATGATCTGTTTTTTTTCTTTGGAAAAACGAAAATGACGCTGGCTGTTACGTTCGTATGCGTCGCTGCCCGGCACATAAGGACCAAAAGGGAGTTGAAAAAAGGAATGAAGTGTTACCCCACCGGCATTCATTGCAGCCACTCCGGTGGGGGCTGTGATGATCATCCGCTTGGCAGTCTGCTCCTGCAGACCATGAAGAAAAGTGGTTTTACCGGTTCCTGCTTTTCCTGTTAGAAAAATATTGCAGTCAGTGTACTGGACAAAATCACTTGCGAGCTGCAGTTCGAGGTTTTCGGGAGGCATATTGCTTTATCTAGTTGATCTTACAAAATTCTCAGGTAACTTTTTAGTATTTTAGCCAGCAATGGGGCCAGAGAATACACCTCAAGAAGATCATCACTGACTCGTCCGGGATAGCTATCGGAACCAATCACTTTTAAAATGGAGCTGTCAAGAAAACGCTGACGGGCATCTCCTGCCATGACCAGGTGGGTGGCAAGTACAGCTATTCCTGTAGCCCCTGCTTCCAGGCAGCGCTCTGCGGTCTGGATAATGGAGCCTCCGGTTCGGATCATGTCATCACAGATCACCGCAGTCTTGCCCTGCACAACACTTGAAACCTGGCTGACTATGGTTTTGTCCGTGTCGTACCGATCTTTGTCTGCTGCCGTGTGTGGACACTTGAGCAGACTGGCAAGTTTTGCAACCTGCTTTGAGAAACCATAATCGGGTGAAACCAGCACAAACTCTCCGAGATCCATCTTTTGCAGATGATCAACCACAAGTTCACCTGTCCAGATATGCTTGGTTGAAATCTCTCCTCCATGGGCATGAAGCACAGCCTCGGAATGGAGATCAACAAAAGCGACAAAGTCGGGACGGGCACGAAAAATCTGCCGGGTTCTGGTGACACCTTTGGGGATTTCAAAAGATCCGCGTTTGGCCCGTTCCATGGTAGAGTATCCAAGGTACGGAATCACGACATTAACGCTGGCTGCATTATAGTAACGACCGCCCTGAATAAGATCCATCAGCTCCTGATGAGAATTTTCAGTATGGGTACTGGCAACAATGATCAGAGTCTTGCCGGCAATATCCTCGGGGAAGGCATGATAATTCTCAGCATCAGCAAACATCTTACGAATCATAGTCGTGAACTCAAGACCTAGAGCAGCGGCAACTTTTAGCCCAAGCTCGGTGGAGGCCTGATTGGCCACCACCACATATTCGGATCGATTCTTCATTACAGAGCAGACACGATTGCATCTCCCATGGCTGCAGTATTCACTGCCTTGCCGGGATCGATTGCAATATCAGCGGTATGGATGCCTTTATCAAGGGTTGCTTCCACTGCATTATCAATGGCGTCTGCGGCAGCATCGAGGCCAAGGCTGTAACGCAACATCATAGAGGCTGAGAGAATTTGAGCGATGGGGTTGGCAATACCTTTTCCTGCGATATCAGGAGCTGATCCACCAGCCGGCTCATACATGCCGAATTTATCTTTGTTCAGACTTGCAGAAGCGAGCAGGCCCATGGAACCGGTGAGCATGGCAGACTCATCAGAAATGATATCACCAAACATATTGCCGCAGAGCATAACATCAAACTGGTGAGGATCACGCACAAGCTGCATGGTGGCGTTATCCACATAGAGATGCGCAAGCTCAATATCCGGATAATCCTTTGCAATCTCAGTCACCACTTCCCGCCAGAGTACCATGGTGGTGAGGACATTGGCTTTGTCTATGGATGTTACTTTTTTGCTGCGTAATGCGGCGGCCTCAAAAGCCATGCGGGCAATGCGTTCAATTTCTGATCGCTTATAGGCCATGGTATCAAAGGCACGTTCATCAGGCCCTGTTCCTTCACGCCCTTTAGGGGTACCAAAATAGATGCCGGAGGTGAGCTCACGCACACAAAGGATATCAAAACCATCATCGATAATATCAGGACGCAGTGGGCAGGCAGCGGTCAGCGATTTAAAAACACGGGCCGGGCGCAGATTACAAAAAAGGTCAAAATGCTTGCGCAAAGGGAGAAGAGCCGCACGTTCAGGCTGCTGCTCAGGAGGCAGGCTTTCCCATTTGGGGCCACCGACTGAACCAAACAAAATGGCATCACTGTTCTCACAAAGTGTGAGAGTGGAAGCTGGAAGGGCCTCGCCGTGATTATCAATGGCTATACCACCTACATCTGCGTCCTCGTAACTCAATTGAAAATCAAATTTTTTCTGGACTGCATCAAGTACTTTAATGGCTTCTGCCATAACTTCGGGGCCAATACCATCACCGGCCAGGATTGCTATTTTTTTCATTTCTTATATTTCCTTTCTCTAATTTTGTATATTTTCATCAACTTTCTTCGCAACTATTCAGGAGCACCCCATCTCTGCACGGTCAGGCTGGCTCACATAGGAACTACTATAGTTCTCCAGCCTGCCTGCACAAATATAGGGCGCTCCTAAACAGTTACAGGACAGAGGTTAGGCAACTTATCAGCTATCACCTGAATAGTTAACTTTCTTCGCAATAAGACATGTTGTTCTAGTCAGTTGTAATGCATATAACAAATAAATATAATACGTAGTTGTTTCCCTGAATTCAGAAACATTTCCCTTCAACACACCCAATCGCCCATTAATGATGCTCATTCCCTGATCATCTAAATAATGAGCCAGGGATGTACACAAAAATGAGACGATTAACGTAGCAATAAACCAAGGCGATGGTATCACAGATTTAATGCGTTGAAAACTAAATCTAAGACTCAACAATGGAACAATCAAAAACCAGACAACAATAACTAAATCACCAAACTTTCGGAGGTAGCGCCCATTTTCACGATCTGAAAAAGTAAACTGGTTATGCCAGTTCAAACGTTTTGTTTCCGAGGCAGAGTCTGTTAAATAATGCCAGAAATGAAGTCCATAATCAATTTCTTCCAAAAAAAGAAATAACATGACCAAAACTCCTGCGGCAAAAACAACTTTTTCAAAAACACACTCTCTCTTTACTGCAGCTAAAAGAAAAACAATTATGATATAGAGCAGGAATAGATTCTGTAATTGTTCAACCATTCCAAATTCACGCCACGAAGTTACAGGTATAACATCTGACATTCTTGGTGCAACAAGCTGCTGTAAACAGTCTACTCCTGAAAAATAAAGCCCGAAAAAAAACAAATTAAACGTCACTGGTATTATGGCAAAAAGAAGGACTTCTTTTTTCATAAATAATCCCTTTAAAATTCCGTTAGCAAACTTACGGTACACTTTCAAAAATGAGTAAATGCCGCTGTCCGCGAGTCTCCGGCAATACATATTTTTTTTGTGAACACAACTTAAATGGATAAGAATGTGCACTTTGCTCATATCCAAGCAACTCTTCTTCCCATTTTGGCCCTTTCATGCAGATCACCTGCACTCCGGATTGCATAAAACGACTGCTCATATCCAAAAACACTTTCACTTCACTCACAGCCCGGCTGGTAATATGAGTGAAGCCACCATCTGATGGCAGCATAACCTCATCTTCGGCCCGGCAATCAAAAATAGAGATATTCTCAAGCTGCAACGTTCTTGTGATATGGGAGAGAAATGCAACCCGTTTTTGACGGGGCTCAACAAGAGTAAGCTGCAATTCAGGTTCTGCAGCCTTACAGACAAGCCCGGGAAAACCTGCGCCGGTACCAATATCCAGAAGATGCGGTTTTTTTCCATCAAGCAGAGGTAACAGAGTGAGAGAATCCAAGAAATGCTTTTCAAGAATTTCAGTGTCCGTTGCCTTTTTTGCAATGAGGTTGATCTTTTGACTCCAGCGTTTCAACTCTTTGAAATACACAAAAAGTCTGTTCAAGGCTTCATCATCAAGCTCCGGCAGACCCATGGCGCGACACCCACCACGTAAGCCTTCTATAAAATCAAAATCCCCTTTCACACAGCCTACTTATCTTTTAATCGTTCGGTTACAGAAGCCGCATGTGCGGTCAACCCTTCAAGCCCTGCCAGCAATCGGATATGGTCTCCATCTTCCTGCAAAGCCTGTTTGGAATAACTGATAATTGAGCTTTTTTTCAAAAACGTCTCAACACCCAGTGCCGAGGAAAACCTGGCCGTACCCATGGTAGGCAGTACATGATTAGGGCCGGCAAAATAATCGCCTGCAGCCTCAGGAGTATGATGACCCAGAAAAATTGCCCCGGCATGACGAATTTGAGGTAAAAGCCCCCATGGATCATCTACCATCAGTTCCAGATGTTCAATTGCTATGTCATTTGCGATCCCGACAGCTTCTTCCAGGTCTTCTGCAATGAGAATCACACCTCTGTCCCGTAGCGCTTTTTTCGCAATGTCAACACGACTGAGATTTGCCAGCTGCCGGTCAAGTTCCGTCAGAATTTCACCTGTCAGGTTCTCTTCAATGATAACAACTATTGCAAGTGCCATGGGATCGTGCTCTGCCTGAGCCAGCATATCAGCCGCTATATAGGCAGCTTTTGCGCTCTTATCAGCCACGATCAGAACTTCAGAGGGGCCTGCAATCATATCAATGCGCAGCATACCTGATACCTGAGATTTAGCCTCGGTGACAAACTGATTTCCCGGCCCCACGATAACATCCACGGCCGGAATTTGTCTGGTGCCATGGGCAAGGGCTGCAATCCCCCAGGCAGATCCCGCCTTAAAAATATCCACAATGCCGATTTCCTGCGCAGCCACCAGCAAATGAGGGCTCACCTTCCCCTCTTTGTTAGGAGGGGTGAGCATTACCCGTTGCGTAACTCCTGCAATTCCGGCCGGTATTCCATTCATCAGCACAGACGAAACAAGTGGTGTGGAACCGCCCTGCCCGCCTGGGACATATAGCCCTGCAGCATCCACAGGTCGCACCATGCGCCCGACAATGGTGCCGTTTTCACGGGTCTGCATCCAGGAATCTTCCATTTCACGTTCGTGAAAAACCTGAATGCGCTCTATGGCTTTGCCAAGGGTTGTCATGAATGCATCATCAACAAGCTCATATGCTTCTTTGAGTTCAGCAGTTGATACCTGTAACCCCTCTATGGTAAGATCTGGAGCATCAAACTTTTGGGTGTACTCAAGGACAGCCTCGTCCCCCCTGTTCTTCACCTGCTCGAGAATATCAGCAACAAGATCACGGCAACTGTTGTCAGCAGGCTGAAAACGATTCAGGAGATTCTGAAGACATTTCTCACCCTCAGGGCTTTTTGTTGTAAATGGTTGTATCAGCATAATTCCCAGCAACTCCCTATTTCTGTCCCCAATGAATCCCGATTGTTCCCATCATAAATTTCTTATAATCAACACCTGTAAAACCTGCATCCCGAAAAATTTCGGCAAGTTCTTCCGCTTTATGAAAACCCATGGTTGACCCGGTTAGATAGCTATACGCTGCCTCATCACTGGCAATAAAACGACCTAGTAAAGGAATACCAAAACGAAAATAAAAACGGATAAAAGGATACAGGAAATTTTTCTCCGGCGGCGTGGTGTCAAGGCAGACTACTCTGCCACCGGGTTTCAGTACCCTGTGGATTTCTTTTAGCACCTGCAGACTGCTATCAACATTTCTCAGCAAATAACCAAAAGTCACAGACTCAAAACTATTATCTTTATACGGCAAATTGGTAGCATCCCCGGCTTGCCATTCAATTGGCTGATCTGCAAACCTTTTTTTGGCCTCACTCAGCATATTCAAAGAAAAATCAGCCGCTACATGATGACCTTTGGGATGCTGCTTTGCCATGAGAGCAGCGATATCTCCTGTTCCAGCACCAAGATCAAGCCCCCAACCGGTTCCAGGGTCTCCTGCTTTTTTCACTACAAAACGTCGCCATCCCTGATCCTGCCCCATGGTCATGACCCGATTCATCAGATCGTAACTCGGAGCAATATCATCAAACATCTTCTTTACGCCTGGTCCTTTACCTTTACTCACATTCTTTTCCTAATTTGTTATGACAATCTTATAAAAGTTGAAATTCTCAGATGGCTAACATATGCGATGCGTGCCTCGCATATGAAGAGTTTTTACGACGCCATCACCTTTGATGGACTCGAAAAACTCAAACTTTTCGCTATCCCGTCATTCCAGCGAAGGCGGGAATCCAGTCATTTCAAGACGTTCTGGATTCCCGCCTCCGCGGGAATGACGGAGCCGAGACCTTTTTACGAACTTATCACCCTTAGCATGGTGCAAAACCGGGAGTTCGCGGAAACGGAATAACCTCTCTAATGTTACTCATACCGGTTGCAAACTGAACAAGCCGTTCAAAACCCAGGCCAAAGCCTGCATGGGGCACTGTTCCATAACGCCTGAGATCAAGATACCAGTCATACTCTTTTGTATCAATGCCGGCTGCCACCATCCGTTGCATAAGTACGTCGAGCCGTTCTTCACGTTGCGAACCACCAACGAGTTCACCGATTCCGGGAACCAGAATATCCATGGCAGCCACGGTTGTACCATCATCACTGAGCCGCATATAAAACGGCTTAATGGATGCCGGATAGTCAGTTACAATTACCGGGCATTTATAAACCTCTTCGGTGAGATAACGCTCATGCTCAGACTGCAAATCAATGCCCCATTTCACAGGGTACTCGAATGTGTCCACAACATTACTCAGTTCTTCCACGGCTGCACTATAGGTGATATGAACAAAATCTTTTTCCACAACATTCTGCAACTTCTTCAGCAGCCCTTTTTCAATAAATTTATCAAAGAGAGCCAGATCTTCAGAACAATTTTCCAGCACGTCCTGTAAAACAAATTTGAGCAATTCCGTTGCCAGTTCCATATTACAGGCAAGATCGCAAAAAGCCATTTCAGGCTCTATCATCCAAAATTCTGCCAAATGACGGCTGGTGTTGGAGTTTTCCGCCCTGAAGGTGGGACCAAATGTATACACCTGGCCAAGAGCTAAAGCATACACCTCTGCCTGAAGCTGACCACTTACCGTAAGACCTGCCTGGGAGCCAAAAAATTGTTCGCTGTTTTTATTTTTTTCACCTGTTGCACTGACCTGAAACATTTCCCCGGCCCCTTCACAATCACTAGTGGTAATGATGGGCGTGTGAACCTGCACAAAGTCACGTTCCTGAAAAAAACTGCTTACAGCAAAAGAAAGCCGGGATCGTACACGAGTCACAGCGCCAAGGGCATTAGTCCTTGGACGCAGGTGACTGATTGTGCGCAAAAACTCAAGAGAATGCCTTTTTTTCTGTAGCGGATAGGTCTCAGGCTCAGCCCAGCCAAGCACTTGCACTGACTCTGCATGCAATTCCACGTCCTGCCCTTTGGCAGGAGAGTGTTTTAAATCACCAGTTACCACAACACTACAGCCGGCACTCAGTTTAATAATTTCCTGCTCATAATTTGCAAGTTTTTTATCAGCAATAACCTGTAGATTTGCAAGGCAGGAACCATCATTTACTTCAAGAAAAGAAAAAGAACCGGTATCACGGCGAGTTCGTATCCACCCCTGAATCGTAACCCTGCTATCCGTCTTCTTTTGCAGTAAAATTTTGTGTATTCTTTTAAGCATTCTCTTTTCCGTTATAATAAAACAGTACCAGCTCACCACTTCCCGGAAGATCCTGCTCTGAAGTTTCACTGATCTCAGCCAAATGAGCACCCACCACGCGACATTTCACAGTGAGAAGAAAATATATTTCGGCCTTTGCTTCAGAAAGTGTTTCAAAATTCCCCTGACCCTTTGAAATGATCAGATCAGCACTGTTGAATGCCTGCAGCAGCTCAGGGGAACAAATATCCAATGGTGTGCCAGGACAATTTGTCCCGTTCTCCAGGATGGAAGCAAAATTATCAATCCCACAGGCGCGTGCATCTTCAAACAGAGCATCATTAATAATAGGCCCGCTTTTCACAGCCACTGTCACATCCAGGCCCATATCCGCCAAGGCTTCAATAACCAGAGAATCGTACACGATCTCACCGGAGTTATCAGCCAGATAAAGAACCTTGGCGCCATTATCAAGAGCCCTCAACTGTTGTAACAGTTTTCGGCTGTGATCAACAACTAACTGGGCTTTCAAACAACGTTCCAGGGCAGCATCCACATCAAAAACATGCATGGCACCATAATCTATAATGTTACCACCAATTGCCAGACGTAAAGCGGTAGCCAATGGATCAGGACTATCGGCTACCTCTTTTTTAAACTGCGGCAGTACCGCGAGCGCCTGCTCATTGGACTGCTGTTTGATTTCAAGATAGGGATCAGCACACCCGGTAATTTCAGCAATAGCCCGATACACAGGAACAGCGTTCTCAGGCGGAGTCCGTTCCATATCCATGCCACTGATAAGTTCCGCAACCCGACGAAGAGCCTTGAGATGCAACTGTGAGTCAGTAGTACTAACCCTGGCAACCTGCAGAGTCTGACGCAGGTAACAAGCCATACATTCCATAGCAGTTTTCATAACATATACTCTTCTCGAACATTTTTCATGGATGCAAAAAGAGAAGCCTTAGCACCCGGTATCTGGTCATATATATTCAACAACATTTTCTGTACCTGTTCCCTTCTGGTATCACCAGCCAAGGGGCAAAGATTATTTACCGCTGTGATCCCGACATCCTGTGCAATATCTTCCACTTCCTGCTTTTCGAGGTAGGCAAGCGGGCGAATCACACTGAGCCTGCCCTCAAAAAGCTCCTGTTTCGGTACCATGGTAGAAATATTACCACTATAGAACATATTCAGAAACAGTGTTTCAAGCAGATCATCTTTATGGTGACCAAAGGCAATCTTATTACATTTTAAACGGCTGGCAAGATCAAAAAGCTGCTTGCGGCGTAATTTTGAACAGCTGAAGCAGGTTCGATTATTTTCAGTAAGCGGCAGACTCTTCTGAGAGTATAGTGATAAGCCAATTTTCTGCACCTGCATTGCCACACCATCCACAGGATTAGGCCCGGCCATTTCTTTATTCCAGATTCCCATGTCAATATGAACAGGATGCAGATCATATTGAATAGGAGCTTTCTTCCGCCAAAATTGCAGGAGCCAAAGCAGCACCAAACTATCTATACCACCTGAAACCGCGACCAGAACCTGATCCCTGTCGCTCAGCATGGAATAGTCATACATGGCCTGCCCGACACGTTTATTTACCTGAGATGACAACATCAATGCATTTAATTTATACTTTAGTGTCACAGTGCATACAAAAAAAGACCCCATTCCCTGAAATATGCAGAGAGTGGGGCCAACAACATAAAACAGCTCACAGTGGTGAGCTATACCGATTATAAAAAGCTCAAACTATTCGTCAACCTCCTGAAAATAAGGAAACTCATTGAGACGGCTTGTCATACCATCGCGACTGAGTTCCTCAACAGTAAGCCATTTAAAACCACGTTTTTCCGCCTTATTATAAGAAAAAATATCTTCAAATAATGCTTTCTGGGTTTCATCAAAGGAAGTTGTCCAGAAAACTACTCCATCTTCAACACTAATCAACTCCATGGAAAATGCGGCTGCTGCAGACGTTTCAATAGACATCGTGCTTCCAACACGTTGACGATATTTGCTAAGACTGGTCACGAGAACCGCTTCACAACGCGTTGCCTTTCCAATAGTACGCACCTGTTGCAACCTGCCTCCCCATGGATCTCCAAGAATTGCATCAAGTTGATTTTCGGTGAGTATTTCGAACTGTGTACGGCTTCCCAATTCCTCAGTCAATATAGAATCAAGATAGGCTGCACCTTCCTTCAGATCCATTTTCTGTGTCATTGTCAAGGTGTCACTGCTTGACACCGGCACTGCAGTAGGCAATACAGCAACGCAGCTGAGCTCCGGCAACGACTCGAGTTCTTTTGCACTCTCACTGCTATCTGGTGAAGAGCAGCCATTCAAGCTAAAGAAAAAAAGACACAGCACTGATAAAAGTCTTCTCACAGGGAACCTCATTGGATTGATTTTATTGAATGTTACTTTTTAACTAACACCACACAGGTAAACGTTAGACTCCGAGGGGCATAGCCGTCAAGCCAAGCGTTAGTCATTAGTCGTTAACAATTGATTATTAATTATTTGTGCCGTTATTTCAACAAATTGCAAAATGAATACTTTTATTAATAATCAATGATCAATTGATTATGGTTAATTATTAATGTTTTGAATTCGTCATTTTGTGCCATCACTTCATTTAGTTA
>JAOZQU010000267.1 GCA_029932055.1 Desulfocapsa sp. | reverse complement strand
TTTTCCTCCCGGCGCCCAGTATTATGACCGAAATACTGATAACGTCAATATAACAGGCTATGTGGCAATACCACAAGGCCATGACCTTGGTGAAGAGGTGGTATGGTATAATGATCTGATATGGCAACAGCATAGTGCAGATATTGATGGCGATGGAGTTATTGATGATGTCAGGAACAGTCAAGGCCCGGACAATCTTAACTGGCAGGATTCGATTGACTATTGTGATGATTTGACTTTTGCCGGTTTCGATGACTGGCGTCTACCAACCAACGATGAGCTGAAAGGGCTAGTTGTCTGTACCAATGGCACCGTCACTCCGTTGAATGATAAAGACACCGGTGGCTTATGGTTTTGTGGAGATGGTAACCCGGCCTATGCCCGGCCAACCATTGATCAGGAATTATTTGCTGCCAAAACCCAGGATTACTGGTCAATCACGCCAGCGGTTAATACCCCTAACTATGCTAAGAAGGTGAATTATTATTTCGGTCATTCCGAAGAATGGCCTGTTGGTGTCAGACGCCGCGTGCGCTGTGTGCGTAATTACTGGTAGAATGTGTATTGTTAAATAAATAGAGTTTTTTCTACGGGGGTGCTTTGCGCCCCCTTTGTATATCCTTTCACCATCGCCACTCGGCTCAACACTCCTCACGACCACACATAACACCAAATAGTGTTGCCGTAAACGTTCACCAGCACCCCATTTTTGTCCATTTCGGCCTGCTCACATATAACTGCATATGCTACGCAGGCCGAAATGAACCAATATGGAGCACTGGTAAACGTTTACAGATTAGGGATTACCGTAAATCAGCGCTTCTGGTGAACGGTTACGTGTTGCCCACACAAGATACGTCACAGAAAATGTATCGGTCCTTTTGAATTTTTTTGACAATTAAGCAAAAAATAACTGGACGCTAGCGTGTTTTGTATTACACCTTCTTAATTAATCTTTAATCTTCATTCACACCATCCACATCTCAGACCGATCAAACCTCTGACCTTGGATGCAAATGCGAAATCGTCAAACCTTTCACAACAAAATCTTATAATTGTTATCCGGATGAAAGCTGTAATAAAACAAATCATAGTCCTGACAACAATTGCAACACTAACCCCATGGAACCTGGTATTTGCCAATACTTGTGACTCCGCATGGGTATGGTTTCAGGAAGGTTTGGCCCTTTATGACAATTCTGCCAGAGAGGCCTATTATTACCAGAAAGCCATTGAGGTTTGCCCCGAATTTGTAGAAGCCTACAACAGCCTCGGTCGGGTCTACCTCAATCAGGGTGAATATGATTTAAGCATTCAGGCATTCAAACAGGCCTGGATTCAATCTTTATCCAGCGATCTATTCAGCAACCGTCCCGGTTCCAATGACCTGTTTATCGAGCCAATAATCAGTTTGGGTGAAACATACAGAATGCAGGGGAAATACAACCTTGCTGCAGCAGAATTCAAAAGGGCACTGGAAATCAACCCGGATTCCACTGCTGCCCAGAACAATCTCCAGTATATCTATAAAAGACAGCACAAGTACGACTCTGTTTTATCTCCCCATCATAAAATGCTGACCAACGGAATTTTTGCAAGAATTCCAGGTACAACCCTGCCCAAAGGAGGAATAGCCTTTGCCATGCACTATCGTAATTGGCAACAGACATCACGCCTGACACTTGATATGTTTGACGATGATATGGTTTGGCTGCTGGAAGCTTCACCTGACAAACGAACCACACGAATACAATCAAGCGTTATGGGAATACGCTATGGCTTAAATAACAATCTCACCATTGGCCTCATGGCACTCTATTTTGAAAGAGACGTTGAATTCCAGCTTGGATATGATGGTATGAATGAGGTGAATGCAAACCCCGAGGTTAGAGGCTTAGGTGACATGCAGTTTTTGATAAAATATCACCTATGGGGAAAAAGAAGGAACCATTTTTCTATATATAACCTGCTCACAATTCCAACCGGTAAAGAAAAAATTGCTACTTCTGAGGACTATATCTGGACCTTTGGCGAATTCACCAAAGTCACACGTAAAATCCCGCTGGGATCAGGGAGTTATGATTTTACTCCAGGAATTGCTTTGACGACCTTTTATAATCCCGTTATTTTCCAATCAAATATTCAATACCGAATCACCGATGGTAAACGTGTCGGTGATGAGCTGGCTGCCAATTTCGGGGCAATATATCCTTTAAATGATGCTGTTAACGTGACATTGGAAACAGGCTATCGCTGGCTGGCTGATATCAAACGGGAACAAACCATTTATACACTCCTACTGCGACCGGACTTTATCGGTCCCATGTGGACGCCGGCAGGACCAGTGGAAATTGACACCTCCTTTACTTCAAAAGGCGGACATTCTTTTTTCATTGCACCCGGCCTCCAGTTTATGTTGACCAAAAACCTTAAACTTGAGTTAGGAGTTAAAATTCCTGTTATAAAACAATCTGAAGGATGGCGCGAAGAGATTGTTGTCCATGCAGGTGTTGTGTTTATGAAATTTTAGTGCCTTACAGATTGTTTTCTCGGAGTCTGAGTTTATACCCCTCAAGGACATATCCGTCAGGCTAAGAGATTCCCCTTGTCTGCTAACAACTTTTAACTAGTTGAGGTGATGACACAAAATGTGCTATTGCAAAATATTAATAATTAACCGTTGTCAATTGATTATTAATAAAAACATTCTTTTGACAATTTTCTAAAATAACAACACAAATAATCAATAATCAATTGTTAACGACTAATGACTAACGACTAATGACTAACGCTTAGCCTGACGGCTATGCCCTCAAGGGGGTACTAAAAAAACAGTATGTTAAAAAAACTTCCAAATATTTTTAATATTCTCTTCTTCGTTTATTTTTTAGCAAACCAGATCCTGCCGCCTCCTGAATGCCAAGCCATGGACAGGCGCCCCTCTCCTGAAACAGTTGCGGCAATCACCATAGAAGACAATACAATCTATGAAAACGGTCGTGCTGGCTTGAGAGTTCGTGGAACCACCCCTGTTGAGATCGAAAATTGTAAACTCTACAACAACGGCAGGACAGGATTAAATCTCGAACAACAGGCTGATGTTCGGGTCAGAAACTCCAGTATCTACAACAATGAACAGGGTGGAATAAGCCTTAACGATATCAAATGGATAAAAATTGAAAATAACATAATTCATCAAAACGGTAAAGCCGGTGTACGCATACGAAAAAACACGCACAGTCAAGATCGCAACTCGACAGTCATAGTGAACAAAAACAGAATCTTTTTGAATGAGGCAGGAGGAATCCACACCATACCAACGGCTGAATCGCAAATAGATTTAACAGTTACTAATAATACAATTAACGGGAACAAGAGAGGTGGAATACGAGTGGAAAACGACACCATCCTCACAGCAGCACACAACAGGATCTTCGATAATGGTGCAGCAGGAATCGCTTCTTTTGCAGCTGAAAGTTCATTCCCGTTTCTAAACCTGTACCAGAACAGAATCTATTTCAATCAAGGTAGTGGAATTCACATAGACAGTGGTGTAACCGGTAAATATGGCATCAGTAATAACTGGATATACAACAATCATCGAGCAGGAATTTCCTGCGGTTTATGGAAAGACACAGGAGACGATCTGGTCGACATAGCCATATTCCATAACACCATTGTCTCTAACGGCAGCAATGAACTGGGGGCAGGAATCAGGAATGACAGTGACGGCGATGTCATCATCTACAACAATATCATCGCTTATAATTTTACCACCGGTATTTTAAACAATGACTGCAGCGATGCCTCGTATAACCTTTTGTTTGCCAACTGGGTAACCTCTTCCTTTGACAAAACCACTGACAGTAGAATCTTTCAAACAGAAAAGGAGCAGTATTCCGGTTGCAGCGGTCGTGGTAAGGGAGACTTGATCACCGAACCTCTTTTCCAGGATCCTGACAACTACAATTTTTTACTGGCAGAAGATTCTCCTGCCAGGGGTGCAGCCAAAGCAATTAATTCTCCACCTTTTGCTTCATTTGCACATGATATGGGTGTGGTTGCCCCCTTTGCAAGCATGCACCGAATAGAATCATCCGACAACAAAGGAGATTTTTAGGCATTGAATCTCATCCGGCCGGTAAGCTTGTCTTTATCTTTCAATTTTGTAACTATTCAGCGTAATTTTGTAGATACTGGATTTTATATTTTTTTGACTAAAGCTTCATGGAATCCGTCATTCCCGAGTGTAGTTATCGGGAATCCAGCCATATTCAAGATGGATTCCCGATAACTACACTCGGGAATGAC
>JAOZQU010000063.1:15175-15841 GCA_029932055.1 Desulfocapsa sp. | reverse complement strand
GTAACTATTCAGGAGCCCCCCATCTCTGCACGGTCAGGCTGGCTCACATAGGAACCACTATAGTTCACCAGCCTGCCTGCACAGATATGGAGCGCTCCTAAACAGTTGCTGGACAGCGGTTAAGAAAATTACCAGCTATCACTTGAATAGTTACATATTTTCCTACACTATAATCGATGAACTTGTAAACTATTACCATCCAAGATGGCTTTATAAAAACACTTGAGGCAATTATCCCATGATCAAGATCAATGAACATTACCTGAAACTTCAGGCCTCCTATCTCTTTTCCAATATTGCCAAAAAGGTTGGCGAATTTCAAAAAAGCAATCCGGACAAGGAAATCATCCGGCTTGGAATTGGTGATGTAACCCGAGCCCTTCCCGCAGCATGTACCAATGCCTTCCATAAGGCAATTGACGAGATGGCTACAGATGCCAGCTTCCGTGGCTATGGCCCTGAGCAGGGGTATGATTTCCTGCGTGAAGCCATTGCTAAAAATGACTTTCAATCCCGTGGCGCAGATATCTCGGCAGACGAAATTTTTGTGAGTGACGGTGCCAAATGCGATACAGGGAACATTCAGGAGTTATTCACTACTGACGCAAAAATTGCCCTACCTGATCCTGTCTACCCTGTTTATCTGGATACCAACGTCATGGCAGT
>JAOZQU010000063.1:0-15165 GCA_029932055.1 Desulfocapsa sp. | reverse complement strand
CATGGCAGGACGTACCGGCGATTTTACGAATGGCAGGTACCAGGGAATCATCTACCTGGATTCAACCAAAGAAAACAACTATGTACCAGGATTGCCGACAGAGAAACCGGATCTGATTTATCTCTGCTTTCCAAACAACCCCACAGGATCCACTATCACAAAAGCAGAACTGAAAACCTGGGTGGATTACGCCAAAGAGAATAAGGCTCTGATTCTTTTCGATGCAGCTTATGAAGCCTTTATTCGTGACGAGACTCTGCCTAAATCAATTTATGAAGTGGAAGGTGCCAGAGAAGTTGCCATTGAATTCCGCTCTTTCTCTAAAAATGCTGGATTTACCGGAACACGTTGCGCCTACACAGTGGTTCCCAAAGAATGCGCTGCCTTTGACTCTAAAGGTGGCAAACAACTCATTCACCCACTCTGGAACCGTCGTCACTGCACAAAATTTAACGGTGTCTCCTATCCTGTCCAACGTGCAGCAGAAGCTGTGTACAGTGATGAAGGCAAAGCCCAGACCCAGGAACTGGTTGCAGGTTACCTGAAAAATGCGGATCTCATAGCAAGTGAAATAAAAAATTTAGGCTATGATTTTGTGGGGGGTAATAACTCACCCTACATCTGGATTGAAGGAAAGCGTGACTCCTGGGAATTCTTTGATATGCTTCTGGATAAAGCAGGCGTAGTCTGTACACCTGGTGCCGGCTTTGGAAAATGCGGCGAAGGCTATATCAGGCTTTCAGCCTTTAATTCCTATGAAAATGTAAAAACGGCTATGGCGAGAATTAAAGACGCTTTGGCGTAAGCAGAAAAAAATAACGTTTTCTCTTTATGATGGTTTCGTAAACTGCAAGGATTACGAAACCATCATCTTTCAAGAGTCGCCGGCTTAAAACTAATCCGCTCCTCTTTACCACTCATTTCTTTAAACTCATTAAAACCATACTCCTGTAAAAACGCTATAACTCCCTGCACTAATCGTTCAGGAGCCGACGCGCCTGCAGTAATACAGATGGTGGAAACTGATTTCAACCATTTCATTTCCATATCAGTTTCATCATCTATAAGATAGCCACGCATCCCTGCCCGTTCTCCAACTTCTCGAAGCCTGTTTGAATTGGAACTGTTTTTCGAACCAACAACAAGCAGCATATCACAACTTTGGGCAAGCTCACTCACCGCCTTTTGCCGATTCAATGTGGCATAACAGATATTCGATTTTGGCCCCTTGATTTCTGGAAATCGTTCCAGCAGGGCATCCACTATTTCCCCAATATCATTCTGGCTCAGTGTGGTCTGGGTGACATAAGCAACACGGGAAGCGTCATTTACCTGGATTGTCTTTGCCTCTTCTTCAGTCGCTACAACATAAACATTGCCACCGACCCTTCCCGCAGTCCCTTCAACCTCCGGATGGTTGTGATGCCCGATAATCAAAACATCATATCCATCAGTATGATACTTTTCCACCATGTTGTGCACTGAATTAACCAGAGGACAGGTTGCATTGATAGTTCGCAAGCCCAGCTTTTCAGCTCGCATCTCTGTGGCCACAGAGACCCCATGAGCACTGAATATGCAGATGGCACCTCTGGGTACATCGACCAGATCATCCACAAAAACAACATCCAGAGCTTCAAGTTCCTGTACAACATGCCTGTTATGAACAATCTCATGCAGGACATAAATTGGAGTGCCATACTTTTTCACGGCCAGCTTGACCGTGGAAATCGCTCGCTCGACACCGGCACAAAAGCCTCTCGGATTTGCAAGAATAATCTTTTTTACTGTTCCAGCCATTACTTCCTCTGCTTATATATAGAATTCCTGAACACCTACGTAATATCAATAAAACCTACAGTACTCTTCACTTTTATTGAAGAATCTTTTTTCAATTTAAGTTTTTATTTTGAGTTTGACTTGCTATCATATAGAGTTTAAAAAGATCAAGCTATTTATAATTTTCAGCAATCAAAACTATCCCGGCACTGGTGATGAACACTCAGCCGGCATAGGGCTCTTAGTGCCTTATAAATTCTTTTCGTGTTTTTTTGAAAAGAATTTGGTGAAGGCACTTATGCCGGCTTACCGTTCATCACCGGTGTTAGACGTATTTTTTTTATCAGGCACATAGTCTTTGTTATACTATGTCTTTTTTTTAATCAGGGACAGAATCTTCTGTCCTGTCAAATCTCTCCACGGAGGAAAGTAAATGAACAAATTATTTGGGCTAATGTCAGTGGTCTGTCTCAGCATGGTCATGACATTTGCCACAGCAGCTGATTCTCATGCAAAAAAACGTATTGTGTTTGGTGGTGGACCTGCAGGCGGAACCTTTCAGGTAGTTGCCAACGCTATCCAGGTCTATAAACCAGTAAAAGAAATGGCAGACTTTACAGTTAAAGCCCAATCATCAGCTGGTTCTGTTGAAAATCTGCGTAAGGTAAACTCAGGTAAATCAGACTTTGCCACAGTCTATTCCGGTCATGTATATCTTGGTGCCAACGGCATGATGAAAAACGACACCAAAAAATATGAGAACGTTTTGGCTGTTGCCTATCTCTATGGTGCTCCTGCTCAGCTTGTTGTTCGTAAAGACTCAGGTATTAAATCCGTAAAGGATCTCGCAGGTAAAAAGGTAGGTGTTGGTAATGCAGGTTCAGGTGCTTTTGCCAATTGCGAACTTTTTTTCTCTCACATGGGCGTATGGGACAAAGTAGAGCGTAACGCCATGGGTTACAATGATGCCGCTGCCGCATTCGGTAACAAGCAACTGGATGCTTTCTGGCTCTTCACCGCATTTCCATCCGGAGCCGTTATCATGGCAGCTCAAACCAATGACATCTCTCTCATTGATCTTGAAGCCGATGCAATCGCCTCAGGTTTCTATGAAAAATATCCCTACTTCTCAAAACTCAGCGTTCCCGCAGGAACCTACAAAGGAGTTGAGACAGACACCCCATCTTTTCAGGATTCAGCTCTTTGGGTAGCTAACAAAGACGTATCTGACGATGTTGTTTATCAACTTCTCACTGCTATTTACACCGATGAAGGTCTTGCCCACATGGTTGGCCAGAAAAAAACCTTCAAAAATATGTCTATCAAAAATGGTGTGAACGGAATTGTTACTCCCATGCATCCGGGCGCCATCAAATTCTGGAAAGAAAAAGGTCTGCTTTAATCCTTTCCAGACGTTATTAAACGGCAGGACAGTAAAATGTCCTGCCGTTTTTTTTATTGCTGATAAATTGCTTTGTTTTCTGGCCATGCCAATGAGGTTTCCCTGTGTATGACAACTTAAAACGACTGGAACAGATACTCTTTGATGTCTGTGCAGTGGGTCTTCTTCTATTTTATTCCTATGCTGCTGTTATTTCTCCTGCTGCAACCCAGTACCATCGCGGTATATATGTAATTATTACCTATGTACTGGTATTTCTCCTTTATCAGTCCAAATCCACCATCGGACGCGTGATTGACTACATCCTCATTGTGCTTTCCATTGTCACTATCAGCTACTGGATCTACAACTTTGAGGTTATCAATTACCGGACAGGAGCAGAAACGCCACTTGATATGGGAATAGCCATGGTTGGGGTGCTCCTTGGTATTGAGCTTGCAAGAAGGGTGGTTGGTAATATCTTTGTGGTTATAGGTGTTATCATGCTGGCCTATGGTGTGTATGGAGATTACATGCCGGATCTGATTTCCCATGCAGGAGATACCTTTCCTGCTCTTTGTACCTCTATTTTTTACAAAAGCGATGGTATCTTCGGTATCATGGCAAATGTCCTTGCCACTTATATCCTCCTCTTTGTTCTCTTTGGAGCATTTCTTGAAAAATGCGGTGCTCAGAAATTTTTCATTGATTTTCCACTTGCTGCAGTGGGCCACAAAATTGGTGGACCTGCAAAAGTTGCAGTCATTGCCTCAGGACTCTTTGGTTCCATCTCAGGCAGTGCAATCGCCAATACCGTGTCCACCGGTGCTTTTACCATCCCAATGATGAAAAAAGCCGGATTCAAACCTCATATTGCCGGAGGTATTGAGCCCGCAGCTTCCATCGGTGGCATGTTCATGCCTCCCATCATGGGTGCTGGTGGATTTATCATGGCAGAGCTCACAGGACTTCCCTATTCACGCATCATGCTGGTTGCCCTGTTCCCTGCCATCATGTACTTTTTCTCTGTTTTTGTGATGGTTCATTACGAAGCCAAAAAATACAACATTGTCGGTGAAAAATCTGAACACAGTGCATGGGAAATATTTAAATCTGAATGGTATTACACCATTCCACTCATTGTCATTACCATCTTCATGCTCCTTGGATACTCCCCGGGTTACTCTGCCATTCTTGGCCTGGTTTCCTGTATTGTAATCTCCTGGTTTCGCAAGGAAACCCGCATTGGTCCCAAAGAGTTTCTCGAAGCATCCAGAAAAGGTGCGGAAGCCAGCCTCAAGATCGGAGCCACAGTCGGTGTTATCGGTATTATCATTGGTGTACTCACCTTCAGTGGTCTGGTTCTCACCTTTGCCGACATTGTCATTGAACTGGCCGGCGGCTCACTGGTAATGACCATTTTCCTCATTGCTCTGGCATCTCTAGTGCTTGGTATGGGCGTTCCCGTAACGGCTGCATATCTCATCACTGCCGTGGTTGCCGTGCCCGCACTCACTCATCTGGGTGTCAATGTCCTTGCAGCGCATATGATTGTATACTGGCTGTCACAGGACTCAAATATCACGCCACCTGTTTGTATTGCAGCCTTTGCAGGTGCAACCATTGCCAAAGCAAATATGTGGAGAACTGCCTTTTCCGCCTTTAAATTTGCCAAATTTCTTTACCTTGGACCTTTTCTCTTTGGTTTTGTACCAGGATTTTCCCTGACAGGAACGTCTTTGGATATTATCAAGGCTTTTATTTTCATTATTTTTGGTACCTGGCTCTATTCCTATATGCTGAGTGGCATCTGGATTAAAACTATCTTTGGAAAAAAACAGGCTGCTTAACAGTGATGGTCTCCTAAAAATTCTTCATTTGCTTCGTTGCATCAATCCCACTTTCTCAAATATTCTTGAGAAAGTAGGATGTTTTCTCAACAGTCATGAATATTTTCTTGTTCATTCACCATTTAAGGATATATTTCATCAGATAGAGTTATAAGCTTCCTGCCTGCCACCATCACCTTTGAGAAACAGGACAAAGTATGCAAAAAATAGAAAACTGGATAGGTGCAGTAGTTGTCAAATACCGCTGGTTTTTAATTCCCTGCCTGATATTCATTGCACTTCTGTCTGCAAACGGCATGCGTTTTCTCGAGTTTTCTAATGATTCCCGCATGTTTTTCTCCAAAGAAAACCCTCAACTCCAGGCACTTGAAGCACTCGAGCGTACCTACACAAAAGTTGAAAACGTTCTTTACCTCCTTGCCCCGAAATCCGGTAATATTTTTGAAGCCAAATCCCTGGAAGCCATTGAATTTATCACCGAACAGTCATGGCAAATCCCCTTTTCAAGCCGTGTTGATTCACTTAGTAACTACCAGCATACCAAAGCCTTTGAAGATGACCTTATGGTTGCAGACCTGATCAGCAATGCTCCCTCCCTCAGCCCACAGGAAATACTCGATATTAAAGAAATCGCTCTGGCACAACCCATGCTGCTCAACAGTATGATCGATAAAAAGGGAAGTGTTACTGCAATAAATATCAACATTATCAAACCTGACGATGGTAGTTATGAAATAGAAGACGTAACTACTGCTGCATTAAAACTGGATCAGCTCATGAAAGATAAGTATCCATTTTTAGATGTTTATCTCACTGGCGGGGTGATGATTGATGCAGCCTTTGGCGAAGCTCCTGAAAGAGACATACGCTCGCTTATCCCGCTCATGTTTGCTCTCCTGCTTTTCCTCATTGTCATTTCACTTCGTTCAATCCTGGCAACAACAGCAACTCTGCTGGTCATCATCTTTTCCACGATTACCGGCCTGGGCCTTGCCGGATGGATGGGGATACTCCTCACTCCGGCATCAGCCAATGCACCAGTCATTATCCTCACTCTGGCTGTTGCTGATTCTATCCATATTCTCGTCACCATCTTTCATCAGATGCGGTCGGGAACTGCCAGACACAAAGCAATCCAGGAATCCATCAGGGTCAACCTGCAACCGGTTCTGATTACCAGCGTAAGTACCGCAATCGGCTTTCTGGCCATGAACTTTTCCGATGCACCACCGTTTAGAGATCTTGGCAATATTGTTGCTATGGGAGTTATGTCTGCTTTTATCTACTCCGTTTTTTTTATGCCTGCCCTTATGGCTGTACTTCCAATTCGTGTAAAACAAGGTGAAACAGAAAAAAGTAAAGCTTTTACTCTACTCGCAGATTTTGTTATTGGTCGCCGGACAGCCATTTTCTGGTCAATGATTGCTCTTATTCTTCTCACAAGCAGTGGCATTTCTAAAATTCATTTAAACGATGAATTTATAAAATATTTTGACCACAGCTACCCGTTTCGAATTGCCTCCGATTTTTCTGCAGAACACCTTGCAGGGCTTGAAATCATAGACTGGGATCTTGATTCAGGCGAAGAAGGTGGGATTAATGACCCGGAGTACCTGAGAACAGTTGAAAATTTTGCCAACTGGTTCCGGGAACAACCGGAAGTGAGGCACGTATACACCATCACCGATATCATGAAACGGCTCAATCAGAACATGCATGGTGATGATCCAGACTGGTATCGTCTGCCTGAGCAGCGTGATCTCGCCGCACAATACCTGCTGCTCTATGAAATGAATCTTCCCTTTGGCCTGGATCTGAACAACCGTATCAATATAGATAAATCCTCAACCAGGATGACCGTGTCTATGCCCAATATTGGTACTGCAGGAGTGCTTGATCTTGAACGCCGTGGCCGGGAATGGCTGATGACACATTCCCCGGATATGACTACCTATGGTTCCGGGCTCTCCATTATATTCTCCTACATCTCAGAACGTAACATTCATTCCATGCTCAAAGGTTCAATCATTGCCCTGGTTCTTATTTCTTTTATTATGATTGCGGCTCTGCGGGACATTAAGCTTGGAATAATCAGCCTGATCCCAAATCTTATGCCCGCCTTTATGGCTTTTGGTGTCTGGGGAATTTTTGTTGGTCAGGTTGGTCTGGCTGTTTCTGTAATGATTGCCATGACCCTGGGAATTGTTGTTGATGATACAGTTCATTTCCTCTCCAAATATCAGCGAGCACGAAAAGAACATAAAATGAACCCTGAAGATTCCGTCCGCTATGCCTTTAACACTGTAGGGTCTGCCATATGGATAACAACTCTGGCACTTGTCGGTGGTTTTGGAGTCCTTTCTTTTTCCGGATTCCAGATCAACTCTCACATGGGCTTAATGACCACTATCACCATTATTTTTGCTTTAATTCTCGACTTTTTCTTTCTGCCAACCCTTCTCATAAAATTGGAGAATAAAAAATGAACCCTTTGGCTGTCAAAACCCTTATAGTTTCTTTTCTTTGCGCACCACTTTTTTTTATTCCAGCTGCTCATTCCGAAACCGCTGAAGAAAAAGGATTGGCCATAGCCATGGAGGCTGATCGGCGCGATGAAGGCTTTGGTGACTACACAGCAGACATGATGATGATCCTGAAAAACAAACAGGGTAAAGAAAGCAAACGAGCCATTCGCAGTAAAACCCTTGAAGTAACCGGAGACGGCGACAAAAGCCTTTCCATCTTTGATACGCCAAAAGATGTCAAAGGAACAGCCTTTCTCAGCTTTTCCCACAAGGTTGGTGATGACGAGCAATGGCTTTATCTTCCTGCTCTCAAGCGGGTCAAACGCATCAACTCCCGCAACAAATCAGGATCGTTTATGGGCAGTGAATTTGCCTACGAAGATATTGCCAGCCAGGAAGTGGAAAAATACACCTACAAACATTTACGTGAAGAAGAATTTCAGGGTGAACTCTGTTTTGTGGGAGAGAGTTATCCTGTGGACAAAAAAAATTCCGGCTACACCAAACGTATATCGTGGCTGGACAAAGCCGAATACCGGCTGCAAAAGGTGGAATTTTATGATCGTAAACAGAGTCTTCTGAAAACTCTTACCGTTGAAGGCTACCAAAAATACCTTGATACCTACTGGCGCGCCGACACTATGAGTATGGTAAACCACCAGACAGGTAAATCCACACGTCTACTCTGGACAAACTACAAGTTCCAGATTGGTCTTTCTGACAAGGATTTCAATGCAACCAGCTTAAAACGTGTCCGTTAAAAAAAGAAACAAAAGATGCCGCCTAAATGGAATTCTCCTGATATGTGTAAGTATTCTGTTTGGAGGTACTGTCCAGGGAATGGAAGTAAACGGAGATCTCTCTGTGGAGGGATTTCTCTTCCTTGACGATGGTGCATACCCGCACCAGAAGAATCAATCAGCATCCATTGCAGGCAGACTTGAACTCTACCATGATATCCTGGATAATTTAAGCTTTAGTGTTGAAGCCTATTATCGGCTCGACAGTGAAGACGATGAGCGAAGCCATGGTGATCTTCGCCTTGCTGAACTGCTCTATTTTACCGATACCTGGGAGATCACGGCAGGTTTTGGTCGAGTCTTCTGGGGTGCCACCGAATTTGTCCACCTTGTTGATATCATCAATCAGACCGATCAGGTAGATGCACTTGATGGTGAAGAAAAGCTGGGACAACCCATGGTACACCTGACCGTCCCACGCGACTGGGGCGTGCTGGAGGCATTTGCACTCCCCTGGTTCCGTGAACGAACGTTTCCCGGAGAGAAGGGAAGATTTCGTACGCCACTGGCAGTGGATACGGATAACACAGATTATGAAAGCAGTAGTGAACAGCAGCATCTTGATCTTGTTCTCCGTTATTCCACAAACCTTGCCAACGCAGATATCGGGCTCTACTATTTTAACGGAACATCCCGCGATCCTGTCCTCCTGTTCTCCATGGACCAGAATTCCAAGCCCATACTCTACCCTTACTACGAGCAGATAGGACAAACTGGCCTTGACCTCCAATTGATCGCAGGAGAATGGCTGCTTAAAGGCGAGGCCTATTTCCGTACCGGCCAGAGCCGTTCCTATGCTGCCACCACATTTGGCTTTGAATACACTCTTACCGGTCTTTTTGAGAGTATGATGGATCTTGGCCTGATCGGGGAATATGTGTATGATGATCGTAATAACGGATGGCTTCCCACAATTTATCAAAACGATATCATGGGCGGTCTACGCCTCGCAGTCAATGACATGGATGATTCAACTATCCTTCTTGGAGTTATTCGAGATCTTGATTCCAGCTCCACCATCATTGCCATGGAAGCCAGTCGTCGCCTTGGCGAATCAATAAGACTTAACCTTGACGCCTCCTTTTTCATCGACATGGATATCCATGATCCTTCATTCAGTCTGGCCCAGGACGATTTCATCAAGCTTGAAATAATTTGGTACTGGTAAGAACAACACACAACACAACCATGCCAAAATCATCATTCATGCATTCCATCATAACAACCATAGTGTTTCTGTTTTTTTCCACTGTCACTGGCAGCTCTGTTTTTGCTGATACTACCTCCCGGACAAACAAATACAAATCATTCGAGAATGTCCGATTTATAAAAAATTACGATGGTGACTCAATCACTTTTGATATCCCTGACACCCCTGCAATTGTCGGAAAAAATATAGTTGTTCGCCTGCGAGGAATAGATACTCCTGAATTAAAAAAGAAGACATGCAGTGAGGCAACGGAAATTGCCAGGAAAGCACAACAAATGGTTCATTCATTGCTTAAAAATGCAAAGGTGATCAATCTCCACAGGATTGAAAGGGGAAAATATTTCCGAATCCTGGCTGATGTAGAATTTGACGGACAGGATCTGGCAACCATATTGCTTAAGAACAAGCTTGCCGTGAAATATTCCGGCGGCAGGAAAGAATATGACTGGTGCAGGCATGACCGACAGGGTAT
Organism: Desulfocapsa sp.; assembly: GCA_029932055.1. GTDB lineage: Bacteria > Desulfobacterota > Desulfobulbia > Desulfobulbales > Desulfocapsaceae > Desulfocapsa. The sequence goes on along the minus strand of JAOZQU010000063.1, from coordinate 5,148 downwards.
ATCCGTGCAACATACTTCACGTGGCGTTCTTCCTCCAAAAGTGTCGGGCGTATACGTCTGGCCTCCCCCACCTGTGCAAAAGCAGGACACCTCAGAATAAAAAAACATGACAAAAGCTAATAAAGGACTCTGCGCCGCATTGGGCGCATTTTTTATATGGGGTCTGCTTCCTCTCTATTTGAAAACCATTTCTTCTGCCATTCCCCTGGAAATTCTTTGCCATCGGATAACCTGGTCAACGGTGGCAACCGTGCTGTTGCTTGCTTTGTGGAAAAAAACCGGTAATCTACTGGCAGTCCTGAAAGACAAAAAGATTGTGCCTCGCTTTATTCTCACCTCATTACTCCTTTCCACAAACTGGCTGATCTATATCTGGGCCGTGAACAATGACTACATTGTCGAATCAAGTCTTGGCTATTTCATTAACCCTTTGGTTAATGTCCTGTTGGGAGTCTTTTTTCTAAACGAAAGATTACGTACTCCTCAGTGGCTCGCCATATTGCTGGCCTTTAGCGGCGTCTGCTATCTGACCTTTGGCTACGGCCATTTTCCCTGGATTGCCATTGTTCTTGCCCTGACTTTTGGTTTCTACGGGCTACTCCGAAAAACTGCACCTTTGCCCTCACTTGAAGGACTCTGTCTGGAAACTGCAATTCTCTGTATTCCTGCATTACTCACTCTGGTTTTTCTGGCCAGCCAGGGAAAATCAGATTTCATTCAGCAAAATACAAATGGTCGACTCTTACTGGCAGGAACAGGAATTATCACCTCTGTGCCATTACTCCTTTTTGGTTATGCAGCACAAAAAATTCCACTATCAACACTTGGAATTATTCAGTACGTTGGACCAAGCATGCAGCTTTGCATTGGTATTTTTGTGTATGGGGAGTCATTTGCCAAAGAACAGATGATTGGATACGCGCTGGTTTGGTGTGGAATACTTATCTATGTAACAGAAGGAATTGTGGTACGACTTGGAAGAGATAAAATACGGTTGGAATGAGGGCATAACCGTCAGGATAAGCGTTAGTCATTAGTCGTTAACAATTGATTATTGATTATTTGTGTTGTCATTTCAGAGAATTGTCAAAAAAACACTTTTGTTAATAATCAATAATCAATTGACAACTGTTAATTATTAATATTTTGGAATAGACAGGGTTCATTACCGTAAAAGATCCGCAATCTCTTCCGGGGTAAGCAATGAGCGTAACTCCTGAGACCGGCGATCTTCCAAAGCACGACGCTCTGCACCTGCACGACGATCAACCCCCAAACGTGCATTGGCAAGAGAGCGGAACCAGGATTTCAGAGATCTACGAGAATGTGGTTGGGCCTTACGGAAATCAAAGCGACGTTCAACCGACAACCTTCTTTCAGAAAATTCTCTTCGCGCCTCTCTTTTATCCCGCCGTTCGGCGCCATCCCATTGTTGCAAAACGTCCTTCCCCGTGCCTCAAGAAGAGTCACAATAAAAAAATCAAACCATATTAATCAATAAACATTGAGAACATACACAACCCGCCGAAGTAATACACTAAAAAAGAGCTATTCCCTTTCCATTTCCTGACTGATCCTGCTATGGATTGCGACAACTGCTGTATCAACTTTTAAAATCCTGTTGCCCATCGTAAAAACCTGCATCCCTGCAGTCAGAAGTTTATCGACCTCAAAATCCACCCAACCGCCTTCAGGCCCGACTGCGTAAAGTATGTTTTCAGGCGTTCCAGATAAACATTGAGACAGCTTCTGTTCTGCAGAAGGATGTGCCAGCAGGAGACTACTATAGTGAGACGCCAGCTCAGGGAGATAATCCTCGGCAAAAGGACGAAAATGTCGATGAATCCGGATCTTTGGCAGACGCGTATCAACAGCCTGTTCAAGGCCATGGATCAGGTGGGGCCGATACTCTTCTTCTTCCAGTAGCCCCGCATCCCAAAAACTTTTTTCAACCCGATTCGCATTCACCAGATGGATAGTGTCAACACCAAGTGCTGTTACCTGGCTCAAAATCCGTTTCAACATGATAGGTCGTGGTAATGCAAGAAGAAGATCAATAGCAGGAGGCGGATCAGGTAGCCCGGTCAGGCACACAGAGAGTTCAACAACAAAAGGAAATTTTCGTTTTACCGACACTACCCTGGCTTCACCGATATTTCCATCGAGCATGCCCACCCGCAGGCTGTCCCCTGTCTTGCTTTGCAAGACCTTAACGATATGCTTAGCACGGTGATCGCGCAAAACAACACAATCATCTGCCAGTTCATTTTTTTCAAACAGGATTATATTCATACTCTCAAAAACTCTTTAAAAATGTATAAACCAGCGAATATAACATCGGTCAAAACCGTCACCAAAACTTGAACTGTCTGGCCCATGGTACATAAATACTCCAGCGTTTAGAGTCATTTCATCACTCAAGCTATACTGAACCACAGGCGAAACAAAACCGGAACCATCGCCTATATCCGTCACACTCATCAATGAGCAGGTCCAGAGCATGCCTGGCATGAAACTGGCCGAAAGCCCAATCTGATCCGTTCTCGGCACATCCGTGTAGTGGTACTCTCCGAGCAAAACCAAAGAATTTGCAAAACCATACTCTGCTCCTGCGATAAATTCGGTATGACGTTTGCCGGATTGCCTGTTATGGAAACTGCCCCCTTCACTACGCAATTCTATACCAGTAGCGGCAAGCTCACCTTCTATTTCCCAACCGATTATATCCTGATCCATATCCTCATCCCACTCGCCAATAAGTGCCACATCAGCAAACGCAAGATAGCCCTTCACCCGAACAGCCCCCTTCCCCTCAGCTACATTCACATCAATATTAGAAAGCTCATTCAAGGCATATTCATAGCGTATGGTTTCAGTGCCCGGACGTTCGTTCGGTTCAATGGCCTCAATATTGATGGGATTAAAAACATCTATGGGGTTCCAGAACCTTCCAACTCCAAGTGGAATCCGTTGTTTCCCCACAGTCCAGAAATGCCTGGCCCCGCGGTACTCCAGATAAGCACGATAGATGGATGTATTATTTATCAGACTGTCGGGATTTGCTTTATACAGGGTTTCATTATCCACAATCACTGTGGCAATTACATCAGGATATCGATCATGTTCAAGGCTTAACTCTGCACGCAGACGATTGTAATAAAATTGTTGGTACAGCTCATCGTAACCGGGGATATTAGTATTTTCGAGCGAGAAACCTGGCACAATCCCGAAGCAGGCTACAGCAAGGATTCGTTTAATAACAGATATTGGAGAATATTCTGCCATCTTTCAGCACTATGGAACGTCTGGCCTTTTCAATGACCATGGGATCGTGAGAAGAAAAGATAATGGTCACCTTTTCTTCTCTGTTTAGTTTCTGCATCATATCAATAAGTGACGATGCTGATTTAGAATCCAGATTGGCAGTTGGTTCATCAGCCAGTATAAGCTTAGGAGTGGCAGCCACTGCCCTTGCAACAGCCACACGTTGCTGCTGGCCACCACTTAACTGATGGGGCAGCTTATCCAGTAATGTTTCAATACCCAGTTTTTCTGCCACTTCCAGACTTCGTGCCAGAGATTTTTCATTACCGGCTCCCTGTAATTTCATTACATATTCAATATTTTCACGGGCTGTGAGCACTGGAAGTAAATTATAGGCCTGGAAAACAAAACCGATATGGTCACGTCTGATCTGCGAAAGATTGTTTTCCGAAAGTCCGGTCAGGCGTGTGCCGTCCAGAACAATCTCCCCCTTACTTGGCAAATCCAACCCTCCAATGATATTAAGAAGCGTTGTTTTGCCACTTCCTGATGGGCCGGAAATTACGACAAACTCACTTTTCCCGATTACTAGATTAATATCATCAAGGGCTAGGACTTCCACTTCTTTGTCTGGTCGGAAGAGTTTAGAAATGTGTTTTACTTCTAAGAAATCACTCATGGTAATCTCGTGAAAATTAGCTTTGACAGATAGTTAAACCTATTTTCTACCTATTAACTTCAAAAAAAACACGAAAAAAAAAGCGGATACCATAAAGGCATCCGCTTTTTTGCAATATTCAGGTAATTTCAATTACCACATACTTCGGTAATCTTAAATAGGCCCTGTACTCATAACAGTACTCAGCTCTTCAATCTTACCTGTTTTCAAACGCTGCTCATAAATAGCCTTCATATCACTGTAAACCTGGAAGACCTGAAAGAAACCATGCCAATGGGCGTAATCAGGGCCATTCATTGCAGCACCCTGACGTGCACGGCGTCCACAGTGATGCCACAAGAAGTACATCAGCTCCTGAAAGCCATCCTGCCATGCATCTTTACCCAGCAGACCTTTTTCAGCCAACTCTTTTTTCATCTTTACAGCACCATCCCAGTATACATTATACAGGGCAACGGCGTTATCGAGAACCAGCTCATTATTATCAATGAGAGAAGATGAGTGACAGTTTATACACACCTGGCGCATCAACTTCGCTCCCTTTTCACCATCCCCACGCACACCAGAACGAAGTTCACTGCGTTTATGCATAAGATCCCATTTGAGACGATCATTAACATTATGAGTGGTTGTCAATTCACCAATACCGGACATATGACAGACAGCACAGGTAGGTGCTTCATAATCACCAGGCTGCCAGGTTCCTGGAGCTGCTTCCCAATTCCACTCTTCACCACGGGTCAGAAAAATCTGACCATGCTTGGATTCGAGATAAATCTCGATATCCGGATGATCCGGGCCAAGATGGCAGGAGGCACATGCCTCAGGCTTTCTGGCCTCAGCAACAGAAAATTTATGACGGGTATGACAAACAGTACAGGTACCGACAGATCCGTCAGGATAGAGGGTTCCGACACCAGCTGGCCAGGTGGCATTGATCGGTTTATTGTCTGGACCAACTTCTACGACAGAACCATGACAAACTGTACAACCAGAGGTACGGGCAGCATTATTTACACCACCTCCAAGCTCTACGCCAAGTTCTGCAGCCCCTTCATAATGAAGTTGCAACTTAACAAGTTTTCCTCCGGCTTTCTTTTCATCATACACTGCACCACGAGAGAGATCAGCATGACCTGATTTCAAAAATTCATCATACTCAGTTGGATGACAGCGAGAACAGGTCTTGCCTGACACCATGGGTG
>JAOZQU010000062.1 GCA_029932055.1 Desulfocapsa sp. | reverse complement strand
CATCACCATTAAGTGGTGGCAGAGTGCTGTCTGGCTCAAAATCAAGATTTTTTTGTTTGTTCTGTTTCATAATGTATCTCTTATAGGTTTTTTTTAACTACGCGCTCTAAAAAAGTGCCTTTACCTGAGATAACGAAGCAACCGAAAAGTTATTCCATTTTATTTTGATGGCGTCGTATTTATACCCCATAGGGTGAAAATTCTTCATCTGCTTCGTTGCTACAATTATTCGTATCATTACGACATACCCCTGGTACGGAGAAATGATAAAAAAATTACGCACCTCGCATATGAAGTTTTTTACTTAGCTGTAGCGGCTCGCAATCATAAACACCCAAGGACGCAATAATGTTTTTTCTGGGCTCACAATAAATGACAATAAATGACAATAAAAATAGCCCCAGGCTCATAAAATGGTGGGTGATCAAGAATAGTCTCAAGTTTCCGTTTGCCTGCCGGTAGTTGATCTTGCCGATGAACATTTCCGACTAAATTAACCCTTTCTTTTCGCTGCAAATTGCCTTGCACTGCAACTCTTTCCAGTGATCTTGAAAAATGTTACCGGTATTGCTACGTTGTTCCCTTGACTGAAAGGATCTCAATATATATATTTTATTTATAAGAATTATATTCAAAGAAAGACAAAGCCAAACCTGTCGTAAGACAGGGACGGAAAGTTACGGGTCTTAACTGATAGCCGGGCTGCCTTAATTAAAGGTAGTTCGGTTTTTTTATGCTCAGTCGAAAGCATTCCATTTCGGAAGAAATGGAATGAAGGAAACATGTGACTCCGTGAATTTTTAAGCATAAATGTAGTTATACTGAAAAAAAGTTAGCAAAGGGCTTGAGGGTATTTATTGAGGTGTAAAAAAAAGTAGTTAAACGAGGTACATAATATGGCAATTGTAGAAATTCCGGTGGATCAACGGATAATTGATATCGATTCGCGCCGCTTTGCTTCCGTAGAAAAAGCCTTGGTTGAATGCATTACCAACAGCGATGACAGCTATGTCCGGCTGGAAAAAACTGACACACAGGTGACTGGCCAGATTCGCGTCCAATATGAGCGGCATCAGAGAGGCGCGTTGCTGGTGGTCACTGACCAGGCAGAGGGGATGTCTTTCGAGCAGGCATGCTTGGTTATGACGTATGGCGGTGCTCATAGCCCTTTGGCGCGTGGCGAGGTAGGTGGGCGCGGTTATTTCGGTCGTGGCTTGAAGCAGGCAATTTATGGCCTTGGTCACGGCTGGATTGAGACCATTCATGCCGGAAGATTTTCTCGTATTGAGTTATTCCGGAGTGAAAATGGCGGCTACCAATATGAAGATGGGGGCGGAGACCGGCTAGCGAATGCGGGAGATTATGACCGGCTGGGCATTGTTGAGTGCGGCACACAAGTGACCATCGTCATTGAAAATAGACAAGTGAACATATCTCATTTTCAATCTGTTGTGCAGGCGGTGGCAAATAACATCTATCTGCGCGATATTCTGACACGGCGGAACGTGGAACTGGTGAACGTGCAGCAAGGCAAAGAGGTGGAGCGCAGCGGACAGGTGCATTATGAGGAACCACCTGCCATTGTGCTGTTGGGTCCCGATCAGGCCGGGCACTTTATGTTTGATCAAAAAGCGTATCAATTCACCCTCACTTTGAAGCGCGCCCTGGATGAGGAACTAACATTAAGGGGTGATGAGCGGACGAATGGACTGGTTATCCTGTCTGGCATGGTAGTACTTGACTGTAAGCTGTTTGAATATGAAAATCAGGTGGGGACGGAGTACCTTTTCGGCACAGTGCGTTGCCCGGCTTTGATCGAAAAACTCGCCCAGGGCATGGCCATTATCAGCGACGAAAGAGAGGGCTTGAATCGTAAGGATGCCTTTGTGACTGCGTTTTCCCAGGCCGTCAGCGAAATGATCGCGCCTTATGTGTTGGCAGAGCAAGAAAAACTGAAACATCTGGAGCGTGCCACAGCCTCCAATCGAACCAGTCATATGATCGAGCACCTGCTTCAACGGATGAATCTGGCAGCCATTCAGGATATGGGTATCATACTGCCGCCATACATGGAAACTGCTGACGTTGATGAAACAGAACATCCGGCTGCACTGCGTTTTACCACACCTTTTTATTATCGCAAACTCAATCATCCTTTTCACGTCACCTTGCTGATTGATCCCGATCAATTTGACCCTGATGAGGTATTAGACTTCAATTATACGTTACCCGACTCCATGCGCATGGAACCTCTACCGACAGCGATACAGGTCAGCGAGTTAAATAATAGGCGGATCGAATGGACGGTTGTGGGCGACACAGCTGGGGATCACGGTAAGATTACGGTGCGGGCAGGAAGCTATTGGGCCTTGTGTGAAATGGTCATAGCGGAGCAAGCCTCCGGCCACAGTAGCTATGGCACATCCGGTCATGCAGTGAAAAAAAGGCTGCCACGGGATCATGGTGTTGACATGTTCGTTGGGTATGAATTCCGTAACCTGAACAATGAGCTGGACCGAGCGGTGTATAGCCCCAAGGAGCGTAAAATCATTATCAACACCGGTGCACCGACTGTACAGCTATATGTGGATGGCCGGGGACATTTTCGAGATTCCGCCAGGCTACTGCTGGCCGAACTTTTCATGGAGGTGATTTCAGATGAGCTGGCTCGATGCTTGATAGAAAAATCAGGCCATAAAGATGATATCGAAGCCTATCACGCCGCCAAGATGGATATCATTCGCCGATACGGCAGTGATATCCATCTTTCTTTCCTGAACATATGAGTCAACAGCAAGGGGAACCAACTCTCTTATCTGTTTTGACAAAAATACATTTTTTCTTACTTTGGGAATAAACTAGCGTTTGGGAACAGGAATCGGAGAGATTAAAAGTTGGTCGTAATGTATTACCTTGTAATGTGCACATTTCTGCTTATACATTTTGCCATCATCGCTGACAACCAGGATACGTGGCTCACCGTTTATACGTACTGAGCTTATCCCTTCTATATTTTTAACATTTTCCATTTCCAGAATGGTAACCTTGCGAGGCTTGTCTGTACCGGTTCCAGTCCAGAACCAGAATTTTGAACGGATTTTTCTTTCTGTATTCTTAATTTCATTCACTAACAGATAACCACCCAGTTTTTGATCGAAATCCATTGCCCGTATACCACCGCCGTTTAAATCAAGACGAAACATGTGATCGGAAATTTTTGGTTCTTCATGATGATCGAAAATCGCATTCGGGTTTTCCAAAACAACAATCAAGGACTTTCCTTCAATGAGTGGTTCACGCAAACCTATCAATAATTTCTTTCTGTCTGCATCAAAACTAATGGCTTCTATGTTGATCTCGTTAATACCAATTTTGTTACGAATACAGGTGCCTAAGGTCTCGACCCCTTCAAAGTTGGTAATCAGGTTTCCTTTGATTTTAAAACGCACCAATCGTCCCCGACTGTGCTTGAGTTTTCCTTTCACACTTCGTGAATGCGAAGTAATCGCAAACACATTATCGTCGCCATCAACTGCAATCCCTTCAAGATCATTAAGCTTTGTTTTGATTCTCTTTGACTGATGACTAAATCTGAGGGGATCTTCCTGAACAGTATTCTCCGACACAAATGTGAGCATATTCCTGATAGCGCGTGTTTTTTCATCTTCAATAATAACGACACGTCCGTCAGCAATTTGCTGCACACCTGAGGCTTCATAGATATTCTTGAATTTTGTCATAACCGTTTTATTGCCGGTTTTCGCCCAGGACTTTCCACAATAATCCTGTATGATCGAGACAAAACTTAGAATTACAAGTGCAAGGCTTACAACAAGACTTTTTAATACTATTTTTCGCATTTTTTATTCCTGAGGGTTTCGTATTTATACCCTATTAAAGAGTATAAATACGAAATTAGCATTCCTGTATTCTGATTTGTTTTCTAGCACTTTTCAAGGAATTTTTTTGTGCGAAGATTTACCCGAAAACACCCTTCAGGAAAAAGAAAAACACCATTGCCAGGATTGCACCGGCAGGAAGAGTAACCAGCCATGAAATAAAGATATTCATAACAACCCTAAGGTCAAGGGCGCCAATGCCACGAGCCAGTCCAACTCCCAATACCGCGCCAACCAGAATATGGGTAGTTGATACGGGGAGGCCTGTACGGGAGGCCAGCACCACAGTACTTGCTGCCGCAAGTTCGGCACAGAATCCACGTGAAGGCGTAAGTTCGGTAATTTTGGTACCAACAGTCAACATGACCCTGTAACCAAGTGTGACCAGACCGGCAACAATCCCCGTACCTCCGAGAAATAGAATCCACACCGGCATGTCAGATTGCTGCATAACCTCGCCACCTGAGTTGACTATACTGAATACTGCTGCCAGGGGACCAATACCGTTTGCAACATCATTGGAGCCGTGTGCAAAAGCCATGGAACAGGCAGTAAACAGCATCATTGGGGTAAAAACCTTTTCCACACTGGCAAAATGGAACTCTTTGTCAGCACGTGAATCTTCTTCAATATTTCTTACAAACAGCCAACCAATGAAACCGGTTAAAATGCCGATACAGATCGCAGCCCCAAAACTCTGCACTGCCGTCAAATCAATATGCAAATGCTTTAAGCCCTTAAACAGCGTAACCAGCGAGATGACAAAGCCGACAAGAAATATATAAATCGGTGCATATCTCTTAGCATTTTTTAAAGGATTCTCCGTATTAAAAATAAGATACCGCGTACTCATCACCAACAGAAAAGAAATTGTACCTCCGATCACCGGTGAAACCACCCAGCTTGCAACAACTGTGGCTATTTTCCCCCAGTTCACTGCTTCCGGACCAATGCCGACAATGCCAAAGCCCACAAGAGCGCCAATAATAGAATGGGTAGTGGAGATGGGCCAGCCTTTAAATGAGGCAATCATTAACCATACGGCAGCGGCAAGAAGCGCTGCCAACATCCCGTAAACCAGGATTTCCGGCCGATCGATGATTGTTGTCGGGTCAATTATTCCCTTGCGTATTGTTTTGGTTACATGTCCACCGGCAAGAATTGCACCGGCAAACTCAAAAACAATGGCAATACCTATTGCCTGTTTAACCGTGACAGCTCCTGCCCCGACTGATGTACCCATGGCATTGGCCAGGTCATTGGCACCGACGCCCCAGGTCATATACAGACCAAAAATAATTGCCAGAACCATCATGGCCGTACCATATGCAGCAATAATTTCCATAATTTTATCCTTTTTCCTTTTTTACTTTGAAAGAAACAGCAATAAACGATCCGACATATTTTCTGCTCTATCTGAAATGTTCCCTATTATCTCAATAATCTGATACCAAAAGACAACAGAGACAGGGTTTAGATAGTCTTCAACCGCAAACAATGCTCGTTTGATCCGATACTGAATCTGATCAATACTATGCTCACTGCGCCTCACTCCGCCGATCATCTCAATGACCTTGTCATGCTCTCTGCCGCCAAAACCAACCTGTACCAATTCGTCAAGTTCCTCGATCATCAGTTTTGCCTTGGAACTGATTTCCATTGTTGCCTCAAGGAGTTCATCGAGACAAGTCTTGATTTCTTTGGGTACTGCCATATCACGACTGGTCAATATCTGACTGATCTTCTCGACATCATCGGCAATACCATCCTGTTCATTGAGCAAGGCAAGAAGATCCCTTCTATCCACAGGGAGAAAAAGCGTTTTCGGCATATGAAGACGAAATTCATTTTTAATCCTGTCGGCCTTGCTTTCGCACTCCGATATTTCCGTTGCAAACTCGAAAACCTGATCTGTTTCCCTTTTTTTTAGTGCGTCAAAAATAGGCGGAAGCATACTGACACAGGAAAATACTGCGCGCATATGTTCCTGAAGCTGTTTAAATGGAGATTTTCGCACGAGTTTTGCTAAAGGATTCGTTGTTTTCATAGCCATAGGATGTTGACCTCCTTTATGGTTGTTTTTCTTTTGAGCGCTCTCTTTGAAGGTGAGAACTTTTTATAAATAGTCCGTAACTGGACATTTATTTTATTAATCTTAGACTTTAAATTTGAAATACTCTTTTATTTGTTCAATCAAATACTTTTGTTTATTTTTTATCATTGGAAGTTTATTTATATTGAAAAATTTTACTTGAGAATTTTCTGAAGAAACATATTCTTCTATTAAATAATTATTTATAAAAAAATTATTATATATATGAATAGTATCAGCATTGACCAACCATATACCGATATCTTTACTTTTATTTTGTTGTTCAAAGTATTTTCCTAAATCACTTTTATCAATCTGAATTGAAGATTCCTCACTGAATTCTCGAATTGCAGTCTGTATATCTGTTTCTCCATTTTCCTGAACGCCTTTTAACAAACCCCATTTAGTCTTGCTTTGAACTGATTTGCATAAAAGTATTTCAACGTGACGACCATTGAATGTCTTATATAAACATATTCCAAATGCTTTAATTTTCTTCATCAATTTATATTTCCTTTCACCCTGATTATTAACTTGGTAATTATGAGCGTTTGCTTAAAAACATATCCGCTATACCTGAGAGAACGATGAACCTTGAAAGTTATTCCATTTTATTTCTGATTGAATCGATAAAACTCTTCATCTGGTGGAATAGCAGTAGTAGTTGATCTCAACAATTCCTGTTGACCCATGGCTATTATTGATGGATTAGTAAGAAGTTCCCTGCGCGGGCTTGTCCGGTGTAGATTCCGGAAATGACGGGATAGCGAAAAGTCTGGGTTTTAAAGAGACTATCAACATTGACAATGTCAGATAGTATGGCTGAAACATAATCGTATAAAACTGGTGACACTTACGGTTAAAAAACATTTAACATTGGCATATTACGACCAAACTCACATCAACCATATCATCAGACACAGCCCCGAAGTGTTCGTAAATAGGGAAATCAGTCTACTCGACACAATTTCCCCCAAACAACCTTCTGATCAAGGAACAAATCGCTCATTTGAAAAAAGTTCCCGGTAAACCTCTGACCGCTCCAGCAATTCCTGATGTGTGCCTTCATGGATCACCCTGCCCTGTTCCATAACAACGATTTTATCAGCGTGCCGAATTGTTTCCAGACGATGGCTGGCGACCACAATTGTCATGTCCTTCTTTAACTCAAGGAGCGATTGCAGGAGGATGGATTCGGAATCAGCATCCAGCGATGATGTTGGCTCATCCATGAGTAGGATTTTGGGCCGGTTCAGTAGTGCGCGGGCAATGGTTATTCTCTGGGCTTCACCACCCGAAAGACTCGCCCCACCCGGCCCGATATAGGTATCAAAGCCACTCTCAAGCCGTTCGATAAACCTCTGTGCGGAAGATAATCCGGCAACAGCCTCAATCTCTTGCGGGGTGGCATCAGGCCTTGCTAGGCAGATATTCTCAGATACTGTCCCACTGAAGAGTACCGGACTTCTATAAGGTGGGCTTGATCTAGTTTTATTAATGCTTTTGGATTTCCTTTATTTGACTGCTTCAGTCGTGAACCACAACCTGCAGCAAGAATGATAGCTTGCATCATATTTCTCCCGTATCTCATGGTGGACTCGAGTGATTATTTTCTTTAAAAGGCGCCTTTACCTGAGATAACGACTGAGAGAGCAAATTATTCCATTTTATCTTTGAAAAAACTTTTTCTGGGGGAAAATTCAGAGCTTTCCTTTTCAACTAGCCATAACAGAGAAAATGGTAACAAATGCGTAACTTCAGCGTAATTTTGCAGACACTGGATTTTGTGTTTTTTGACTAAAACTTCATGAAATCCGTCATTCCCGGAAGCCACCCCGGACAAGCCCGAGTGTAGTTATCGGAAATGACGTGCTTTTTGAAATAATATGCCTTAACAGCAACACGCTTCTAAGTAACAAAAGGTGAATATTATATAAAATCAAGACGTTGACCTTTTTGTTACTTTTAAAATAAATGCCGGAATTTTCACCCCGGTTGCCTTGCTGAATAGTTACACGAATGCTACCAAAAAACAAATAACCCTATAAAAACCACATGTTACAACTACTTGAAATTAACAAATGAACCAGAAAAAATAGGAGGGCGTCTCTTGTTAGAGACAACAGGCAAACACAAACGAATGAAATTCGTCGTCATAGGGATAAGTCGAATGGAGGTAATTCAAAGAAAAAAAGAATGTTGGGTTCTTTATATTTTTCCAGTCTGCGTAGAATTCCTTTTCAAACGATACAATTTTTCATACACTCTTAGTAAGACTATCAAACACTCAATTAAAACTTAAATACTTACCATAAAAAAAGAGAGGGGAACAAATAATGAAAAAACATTTCGCAACTATACAGATAGCAACCATGTTAGGACTCATCGCAACGCCGCTTTTTGCAGGAGGCATTGTTAATAAACAGAACATGAGTGCCGACTATTTCCGAACCCTGAACCGACAGGCAGCAACTGATTATGCTGACATTGCAGTTTACAATCCTGCAGGAATAATGAAGATGGAAACCGGAAAATATCTCAAACTGGACGTACAATACATAGCCAAAGATTATTCCAACACATTGCCAGGTACTGATGAATTGGATCAGGATAAAGCATCGATTGTTCCTGGTTTTTTTGCCATTCATAAAGAAGATAAATGGGCAGGTTATATGGCTGCCACCCTTGTTGGTGGCGGTGGAACGATTGATTATTCAGATGGAAATGCCAGATCAGTTATAGCCATAAGCGGTCTTCTTGGTGTACCGTTCTCGGTTGCCAATTCGTTTCCACAACAGGTTGACGCTGAGAGTATATATATCGGGTATACTATCGGCATGGCCTATGCTGTTAATGAGATGGTCTCACTCTCTGCCGGTCTCCGTTATGTAGATGCGTATAAAGAATACACCCTCAGTGCCCAGGGACTGCCTGTTTTTGGAAATGCTGTTACTGAGCTAAAAGATGAAGCAGATGGCTGGGGTGGAATATTTGGAATCAATATTGCTCCAAACGACAAGTGGAACATTGGTATACGTTATGAAATGGAGACCAAATTAGATTTTGAACTTGATGTGCGACAGGGTGCTCAGCTGTTATCACTCATGGGATACAACGATGGCAGAAAAGAACGGGAGGACTTACCGGCTCTACTGGGAACAGGCGTATCGTATAAAATATTGGACAATCTCAAGGTTGATGCTAATTTCATCTATTACCTGGAGTCAAGTGCTAACTGGGAAACTGGATTTGATGGCGCAGGAGACAGCTATGACGCTGGTCTTGCAGCAGAATACCGTTTCAACAGTGAATGGATGGTCAGCATTGGTTATCTCTATTCCGACTTAGATATTGATGTCGATCAACTTCTCTCCTTACCTGAAGAGCCAAAACTTGATGCGAATACATTTAGTATCGGAGGTGTATGGAGTCCGACAGACACGCTTGATTTCACATTGGGAGCTGCCACTACACTTTATGATGATGCCACCGACTCACTCGGTATTGAGTATGAAAAAGATGTTTGGGCCCTGTCCTGTGGTGTACAATGGAAATTCATGTGATTTGACTAAATTATGTTCGTATTTATCGTATGATTTTATAAACGGCTCAGATAGTAAAAAAATCAATTACCATCTTGATAACTGAGGTACTCTACAAGCAAATTCATAATCAATATTCTTTATAATAGCGCTGCTCCTCTATTCACCGAATGGTTTTCAAAATGAAAGAAAAAGCGGGTCAAACAGCATTCTCTGTCAGAACTACTGAAAAGATGCTTTTGCACCCGCTGACCCTTGCGTTCCGGAATAGTCATGCGCATATGGAAAAGCCTTTTCTTGAAGAATATTTTGTCAGCTCACTTCCCTTAATTCGTTTTTCCTTCTTTTTTGCCATCCTCCTTTTTGCTGTTTTTGGTATACTGGATGCCTATCTTATCCCAGAACAAAAACATCTCTTCTGGCTACTCCGTTACGCAATATTTTGCCCATTAACTTTTGGCCTGTTTCTGTTATCCTTTTCCAAATATTTCAAAAAAATAATGCAACCTGCCATGGCCTTCGTCGTGGTTGTGGCAGGAGCCTGCATTATTACGATGACAGTGCTCGCATCTCCTCCTGCAAGCTATTCATATTATACTGGTGTAATACTCGTTTTCATGATGGGATACACAGTTATTAAACTACGATTTATATGGGCAACTGCAGCTGGATGGTTCCTGGTCTTTCTCTATGAATTCGCAGGTTTTTTCTTTACAGAAACGCCAGTCACGGTGCTTGTTAATAATAACTTTTTTTTCATTAGTGCCAACCTCATTGGCATGGTTGCCTGTTATGCCATAGAATATAATACCCGGCGTGATTTTTTTCTTAAGACTTTGCTGGATATCGAACGAGAACATGTAAGCCAGGCTAGAGACAACCTGGAAACAATGGTGCAGAAACGAACATCTCAGCTCACGAAAGTAAATACATCGCTTCAAAAAGAGATGAATGAGCGCAAGCGACTTCAGTCTCAACTGGTAAGGCACCAGAAAATGGAAGCCATTGGTCTCATGGCTGGTGGTGTTGCTCACGATCTCAACAATATCCTCAGTGGTATCACAGGATATCCAGAACTCCTGCTGTTACAGCTTCCTGAAGATAGTGAGTTGCGTAAACCAATTGAAGCCATACAGGATTCCGGTGAACGTGCTGCAGCAGTAGTTGCCGACTTACTCACCGTGGCAAGAGGTGCTGCCAGTACCAGGGTAATCGCTAACTTGAATAGTCTTGTCACGGAATATCTTGATTCTCCTGAATGTCGAAATCTTCAAACTCTGCACCCAAATATTCTGTGTCATAAAATAGTGGAGGATGATCTTCCCAACATCTCCTGCTCACCTATTCATATAAAAAAATGCATTATGAATCTTATAACAAATGCAGCGGAAGCAATGGATCAATCAGGAAATATAACTGTTGAAACCACAAGTTTTCTTCCAGATCTGCAGTGGGCTGAAGAACATGGGATGGAAGTCATGACGTATGTCACCCTCACAGTCAGAGACACAGGAGCAGGTATTTCAGAAAAAGATCTGGAGCACATTTTTGAACCGTTCTATACCAAAAAAGAAATGGGAAGAAGCGGAACCGGCCTTGGGCTGGCAGTGGTCTGGAACACTATGGAAGATCATGCCGGCAAAGTGTTTGTAAAAAGCAGTAAACAGGGAACACGCTTCCAACTCTATTTTCCGGCAAACAATGACACCCCGCCAAGCCCTCTCAATCACAGACAACCTGAAGAAGTCATGGGTAACAAAGAGCATATCCTGGTTGTTGATGACGAGTCGACCTTACGTGACCTTGCCGGTAAAATGCTGGAAAACCTCGGTTATGAGGTCGATTCAGTCAGTTCAGGTGAATTGGCTGTTCGTTTTCTAAAAGACACTCCTGTTGACTTGGTTATGTTAGATATGCTGATGGATCCGGGTATGAATGGACGACAAACATATACAGAAATACTTAAACTCCATCCCACACAAAAGGCTATCATTGTCAGTGGCTTTTCTGAGAGTGAAGATGTAAAAGCAACTCTCAAATTGGGGGCTGGTGGATTTATAAAAAAACCTTATTCAATAAGTGAACTTGGACAAGCGGTTAAGGGAGTATTGTGATAGGTGCGCGGTTTGCGGTATTAGGTTTGCGGTTTTCGGTAAAAGATGGTGCTTCCCCTTTTTTATTATTTATATTTTCCTCCATCTACTCCCTCCACAAGTTACATTACCATTACAATGTTCATTGTAATGGTTGTCAAATCCCCCTGACTTGACAATCAAAAGTTATGTGGGTATCCTATCAGGTAAATACATAGAATATATTTGGAGGTTTTCATGGCTCAACTGCACTGTTACGTCCCAGATGAAGTAGCTAAACAATTTCACCAGAAAGCTAAACATGCCCATCTGTCAGTATCTAAATACCTGGCAAATATAATAAAAAAAGAGATCGGTTCCCAATGGCCAGATGATTATTTTGATCTTTTTGGGTCTTGGGAAGGAGAGCCCCTTGAACGTCCAGAGCAGGGTGAGTATGAACAACGCCTGAAGTTAAAATAAATGTTCTTACTCGACAACAATGTTTGTATTCATCTACTCAATGAAAGACACATTGGAATAGAGAAAAACTTTCGTTCACACTCTCCTGCGGACATCGCCCTGTGCAGTATTGTCAAAGCAGAGTTGCTTTTCGGTGCAAGACACAGCCAGCGAGTAAGTGCCAACCTGCAACGCTTAAAACGATTCTTTGCACCACTGGCAAGTTTATCCTTTGATGATCGCTGTGCTGAAGAATATGCTCAAATAAGAGCAGATCTCACTGCTCAGGGAAAAATAATTGGCCCGAATGATATGCTGATTGCAGCTACTGCTCGAGCGAATAATGCCACTCTTGTAACCCACAATGTTAGTGAGTTCAGTCGAATTGTCGGTATCGAAATTGAAGATTGGGAAGATTAAATGAGAATGATCAAAAAAATCTCCCCTCTCACCTACCAGAAAGCCCAGTTGCCGGTAACAACAACATAAACACCCAGGCCAAAATTAGTAACTGCATGTGCCCAAACAACCCCTCTCAACTTTTTCTGACGAACCAGCAACAAGCCATAAAGCAACCCGGCAATAAGTCCAACCACAATCCGGTGATGTTCCAGACCAAACAAAATCGCAACGCCCAGAAATGACAACCAGGTAAAAGCACCCATGGCAACCGAACGAAAATCAACATCAATCAGATAACGCATCAAAAAAGATCGCCAAAACAGCTCTTCCATAATCGGTACAACCAGAGACGCACCAATCAAACGTACCGCAATCAATCCTATCGCGGCCGCCTTGGAGCCTGTCAGCGCATAGGGGTCAAATCCCGCCCCAGGATCAAACTGATAAAAATATTCTTCCGGTGCAATCCAAAGAACCAGCACAAGAAGCCCACAAAGAGTAGCAGCAACAAATTCGCCGAACGAAAGTCCCAACGAAAAATCTTCTGCATACTTATGGCGCCAAAACCAGAGAATCGCGCCAACAATAACAGTCTTTGCCACATAAAGAACAGGCACCAGGGCTGGAAAATACCTGGCAGGTTCGGTCAACAATAAAAACAGAACAAAGGGTGCTACGTATGGCAACCATGGTTTTTCAACCAAATCTTTTATCAATCCTTTTTGACTATTCATTTTTTTTAAGCTGATTTCATATTTTTTCAAAAGATCATATAATGTGGGTCGACTAACCAAAAAACATCCTGATTACCACTGAAGCTCAGTTCTGGTGATTTTTGGTGGGCACAGCCCACCTTGAAAAGCTGGATTTTGTGTTTTTTCGACTAAAACTTCATGAAATCTGTCATTCCCGGAAACTACACTCGGGCTTGTCCGGGGTAGTTTCCGGGAATGACGTGCTTTTTGAAATAATATGCCTTAACAGCAACACGCTGAATACGAAATATTAAAAAAGCAAAGTATCAACCTCATATTCTATAGAGCTGAGCAACATTGGAAGTTGTGCAGGAGAGTTGGAAATTGTTTTACGCAATTGTTTTCCCCAACCCCTTAACATCGCAGTGGAAATTTTTCGAATATCGTTATCCTTACTCCATTCGCATCCTATCTTTACTCCAAGTGCCAACATGCTGAATTCTGTTTTAACCTTTGTTTGCTCTGGTACTTTTTCCACCACATTTTTACTGATTTTCTGCCAGCCATCAACAAAGAATCCTCCCTTCTGAAACTTAGCATACCATTTACGTGCTTTCTTATCCAATGCCTGAAAAGAATCATTATTTGCTTCCAGAAAATGCTGTTCAATAGATAAAAGATCTGTGGCATGTTGAATATCCTCACAAGGTCGACACCTGCTTGTTGTTCCTTTTGCCTCAAGGAGTAATAGAGATGAAAGAAAAAAAACTGACAAAAATGCTATGACAACAGCTTTATATTTCGTGAGCGAATAGAGTGTCACAGATGATGTGTTTGTGCTGTTAGCTGATACAAGTTCTATAAAGTTCATTACCGTCTCCTGTTTGTATTAGTTTCAAGGAATACAGTAATACAAGCGGCATGGACTCGCTTGGCAGTTCACGACAAACAATTGGCAGTTTACGACGCTTCGAGGGGAGGACAAGCTCCCAGGTTTCTGTGTTATACAAAATTTTTCAGATATGATTCAATGAACAGAGCAGAACCAGGGAAAGAGAGACTTAATTATTACCCCCTGTACATTGGACCACAAAAAAGTATATAATTCGTGAGAACGTCATTCCCATCTTGAATATGGCTGGATTTCATGAAGTTTCAGGCAAAAAAATACAAAATCCAGTGTCTGCATAATTACGCTGAATAGTTACAATATTTGTAACCGTTCACCAACCCATACACATTGACAATCATTTCACAACAAGAGGATAAAATATCATGTCTATTGGAAAATTTAAAATGCTTTGCTTAACCGTCGGTGTTGCTGTCTCTTTCACTGGCATCCCTGCTATTGCCGAGGACGACCCTTCAGCGATTTGTTTCAGTGCGGCAACTTTGGCTAAAGAGGGTGACATAGCCGGTGCCCTTGAGGAAGCTCGCTGGTGTGTTACTCAACTGGAACAACTGATGCAACAGCAGGTGTCGAGTTTTTTCCCTGACGAAGTTAATGGCTACACTGCAGGAGAAATCAAAAAAGAGCAGGTAATGGGTATGACTATGATTGAGCGTAATTACAGCAAAGATGACAACACAATCTCTGTTTCATTGACTGGTGGCGGCTCCAGCGGCTCTGCTAATGCTTTTTCTGCACTGGCGTTAATGGGAATGCAAATGGGCGGTATGGGTCAGAAGATAAGGATACAAAAACGTTCAGCGGCAGTCATTGATGAAAACAATAGTGTTCAAGTTGTTGTTACTTTAAAAAGTGGGGGCATGTTAACTTTTGAATCCAGAGAAGCCTCATCCGATACGGTTGTGGCCTTTGCCAAAAAATTCCCTGTTGCCAAGCTGGATGATTCAAGAAATTAGTGCGTAAATATTCGGCTAGCACCCCATTTTCGTTCGATTCGCCTTACTCACATATGACTCAATATAGCTCGGAAGGTGAATCGAACGAACCTGCGGCACTATCCAAACATTTACAATTAATGGGTTCCAGCACTAATTTTGATGACTCATAAATTCAAACCAGACGCAGCAAGGCATTAACAATCGCAACTGACACGGTAGTCCCACCCTTCCTCCCGACACATGCAATATAAGGATATGACTGTTCAACTAAGATTTCTTTAGACTCTTCGGCATTAACAAACCCTACCGGCACACCAACGATCAAATCAGGTTTGACTCTCCCTTCTGCAATAAGATTCATAACAGATATGAGTGCAGTCGGTGCATTGCCAATGGCTACAATGCCAATATTATCAAGCATCCCCACTTCAATAGCTGTTTGAGATCGGGTTCGCCCTTTTTCTTTTGCAATTCGTGCGACCTCTGGTTCTGCGACTTTGCAGATAACCTTGCCACCAAAAGGTTCAAGCAGATTTTTGCTGATACCTGCTGCTGCCATGTTCACATCTGTGAGGATGTTTTTTCCTGAACGAATGGCATCAATCCCTGCCTTGATCGCCTTTGGCTGAAAACGGATGAGATGGGCAAAAGAGAAATCGCCTGTGGCATGAATTGTACGGCGTAAGATGGCAAACTCATCAGAATCGATATTTGCGGATTTAAGCCCGGTCTGTTCATCAAACTCCTGCTCTATAATACGAAAACTTTCCGCTTCAATATCCAGTGGTGCTATTTTTGTTATTCTATGCATTGTGAAGTTAAGTGAGTATTTTGG
>JAOZQU010000266.1 GCA_029932055.1 Desulfocapsa sp. | reverse complement strand
ACAGATGTGGTAAAGTTTCTCGAGTTCAATCCTTTATTAAGGGGCTTTGTGGATGTAACGCGGTTGCAAACATTTTTCACAAAGTATCTTTGTGAAGAAAATACCCAGTTTAAGGATCTCTCTAAAATCTTTGCCACCGTATCGACTGATTTGGAGACCGGAAGAGAGATCTGGTTCACACAGGGGCCGGTGCTGACTGCTGTCTGGGCTTCCATTTCCATGCCAGGGCTTTTTCCCCCAATTCAAAACCAGGGAAGATGGTTGGTTGATGGCGGCCTGGTCAACCCTGTTCCAGTATCAGTCTGTCGAGCTCTTGGGGCTGATATTGTACTTGCAGTGAATTTAAACGGGGACATTGTCGGGAAGCACTTTATTAAACAGAAGCCAAAGGAATACAAGGACGATAGTGATGTTTTTTCAACCTTAAAAAAGAGTGTGAGAAATTATTCTGATGCCTTTTTTGATAAAATAAAGGGGACGGATTCCCCACCCAATCTACTCGATGCAATCTCCGGTTCACTTAATATCACCCAAGACAGAATAACACGGAGTAGAATGGCTGGTGATCCTCCAGATATATTACTATCTCCCAAACTAGCCCATATTGGCTTGTTAGAGTTTCATCGAGCAAAAGAATCAATCCAGGAAGGAAAAAACTGCGTTAAAAGAATGCTTCCTGAGATTAAATATATTATGGATTTGCCATGATCGAAACTGTGAACTTCAACCAGCCTAAGTCATATATTCTGCAACCATAAGTTTCCAGGTCGAATGTCTCAGCTTTGTGATAATCTCCGAAGTTGAGGTTTCTCCTATACATCTCTGATTTTGACTTCTTTGGGGGGGGCGCTTTTAACGTTTATGGGCCTCCCTGATATATCGATACAGAGTTGGTTGACTAATTTTGAAATTTTCATTTCCTTCCTCCTTGTTAAAAAACTCATTGCAAGTATTTTTACATTAACTTTGATTTCTTTACCATAATTCTTTACTAAGTTTCCTCAATAAACTGGTTTTGACCTGTTGTGTGTGCAGTTGTTAAGTAAACCACCGTTTGGTTAACACGTTTAGACAGGCTGATGACCCTGAGGTAAAACAGTTTGCAGGAGAGGAATAAAGTCAGTAAAACTTACTGTGAATGGAGGTGAAATAGATGATGACATTAGAAGAGCTACAAGAGTTCTCGAAGAAAGTCTCAGAGAAGAACGGGGACGAGCAGGAGGTGGAACTGACACCAGAAGAACGGGAAAAAAATTGGCAAAAGCTCTTGAAAGAAGCATCAAAAGCGAAGGAAGAATCGGAAAAAATTAGCCACCAACAAGAGGTAGGCTTTTACCAATCACTGCAGCACTTGCGGCACAGTAATTCACCGCCGAAGTAAATTTCAATTGGAAGTGCAAATATAGAAAGGTTGGGTGTCTCCGGCAGGCTGTTTCATGCCAATGGCAAGACTCAAACACCTACGACTCACTAGGCCTTCTTAAAAAACACTTTAGGAAGGGCCCCCGTCCCTTCATGTCCTTTCAGACACTCCCTCAACACATTTAGCAGGGGCCAAAGTAAATCAAAGTACAATAAAATGAAACGGAAACCCCAGCCGATTCCCGTTTCACAGGAGGACAGTCATGGGGAGGGTTGGCTCTCTCCACCATTCCTGCTGGTTCAAACACAGTACTAAGGCTAGTCGCGGATGGCGTTCTGTCGGAAGAAGCCCCTGACGTTTTAGCAGTTGCAATCACTGGCGGGCCTGATAAGTAAGGCATCTTTCGATGTTGTTTCGGTGCATCTTTTTTTGGTTAAAGCCGAGCCTTTAATGGATTGGGTAACCATAGAACTTCAGGAACGTTACTTTCAGGAATTGGCTCCTGTGTTTTAAAAAGTGGGGGGAGTGTGGGGGTAAGTCTATAAAAAGCAAAAAAGCGGTTAAGTCGAAAAAAGCAACCTAACCGCTTGATTATATTATGGCTGGGGGACAGGGATTCGAACCCCGATAAGCGGAGTCAGAGTCCGCTGTCTTGCCGTTAGACCATCCCCCAGGATGTGTAACGTTTGAGGTGGACTATTTAGAAAGTTTTGACGTTTATGTCAAGGAAAAACCACTATCAGGAGATGAGAATTCCGGCATACCCAACCACCTGGGTAGTGTCGCCTGATATTTCGCCTGAATCAGTATAGCGAACCAGTTCTGTTTGTGTCGCTCCTAATTCAAGGGCAGCAATAAGAGCAACAGTTAGCGGCATGATGCCACACATGGAGATCCGATTTTCGAGAATAGATCTATACAGTATAGCGGGATCCATGTCGGCTAGTTTTTTTAGAGCAAAGTGGTCTTTTTGTTCTGCTGCTTCACGTGATTCGTAATGAGTCATATCGGAAGATGCAACAATAAGGATATCTTTTTTGGCTTTCTTGATGACCTGTGCCAATGCATGGCCGACTTTCTCAAGTACCTGGTAAGAGACATGAGAGATAGTGATTGGAACAATGGAGAGATTGGGTTGTTCTATTTGTAGAAAAGGAATCTGCACCTCCAGCGAATGCTCGTATTGATGTGCCAGCTCATCTTCTTCAACATAATCAGTTTCTGCAAGGATAGCTGCTGCAAGATCCTGATCCACCGGAACAGGTCCCATAGGCATGCCAGGTGGCGGTGGAAAGAGCAACCGGTACGCCTTTACCTGTGTGGTTAGGGCCGAGAAGGATCACTGTTTCCGGGATTTCAATCCGACCAAGGATTTCTGCGGCCACTGCTCCGGAGTAGACATATCCGGCATGGGGAGATACTGCAGCGAATACTTTTTGTTTTTTTTTCAGGAACGTCACCCGCCAGCTTTTGGATGGTAATGCGGAGACTTGTTTCATCTCCAGGGTAAAATTGGCCGGCAACGGCTGGTAAGCGGGGGGTAGACGTCATGTCAGCTCCTTTTTACACTCCAGCCAGTTCCTTCCGGGCCGTCTTTTAGTTCAATTCCCTGGCCGAGGAGTTTATCACGGATTTCGTCACTGCGAGCCCAGTCTTTGTCAACTCTTGCCTGGTTTCTTTGCTGAATAAACTCCATGATTTCTTCTTCACTGATGTCAATTTTAGCAAGCATGGCGGCTTTTTTAGCTGCAAGGTAGTCGGCAGCATTTTCCTGTAAAATTCCCATGATTGCAGCAAGTTTTTTGATGGTGGCTGCAGCATCTTTTAACAGCTTGTAGTCGGCTTTTGATGGGGCTTCAGGGAGCTGTCTCATGATTTTATTCATGACCTTGACAGTTTCAAAAAAGATCCCCTGGGCCTGAGCAGTATTGAAATCGTTATTCATGGCTTTTTGAAAACGTTCTTCCATGTTTGCGATTTTTGTTTTGTCTTTGTTGCTGGCTACTGCATCAGCACTTTCTGGGCAAGTTGCGTTTAATCTGTCCACTGCTGCAATACATTCATATAAACGGTCAAGCCCTGCCATGGCATCCTGCATGGCTGCTTCTGAAAAATCAAGGGGGTTACGGTATTGCGTTGAGAAGATAAAAAATCTGAGTACTTCTGGGTGATAATGGTCGAGAATATCTCTAATAGTAAGAAAATTGCCAAGAGATTTTGACATCTTTTCATCACGGATGGTGACAAAACCGTGATGAATCCACATATTCACAAAAGGTTTATCATTGGCTCCTTCGCTCTGTGCAAGCTCATTTTCATGGTGGGGAAAAATCAAATCCTGTCCGCCACCATGGATATCAAAAGTGGAACCCAGATATTTGCGACTCATGGCTGAACATTCGATATGCCATCCTGGTCTGCCAGGACCCCATGGGCTGGGCCAGCTGGGCTCTCCTGGTTTGGATGCCTTCCACAGAACAAAATCCATGGGATTTGTTTTGTTTTCATTCACCGAGACGCGTGCACCGGCCTGCATGTCTTCGAGATTACGGCCGGAGAGCTTGCCATATTCTGAAAATGAATTCACTGAATAGTATACATCGCCTCCAGCGGGATAGGCCATGTTTTTAGCAATGAGTTCACTGATCAGATCAACCATCTCCTGTATATGTTCAGTGGCTTTGGGTTCCATTGTGGGACGATCCACACCGAGTTTGTCCATATCAACGTAGAACTCATCGATGAAACGGTTTGCCAGTTCTTCGGTTGTGGTGTTCTGTTCAGCGGCTCGGGCGATGATTTTGTCGTCAATGTCAGTGAAGTTACGAATATAAGTAACTTTGTTGCCAAGATAGCGGAGGTAGCGGACTATCATATCAAAGGCCAGGGCTGACCTGGCATGTCCAATGTGACAATAGTCGTAAGATGTGATTCCGCAGACGTAGAGCTTGATGTGCCCC
>JAOZQU010000265.1 GCA_029932055.1 Desulfocapsa sp. | reverse complement strand
CGGCTGACAACTTGGTGAATGTCATTACCAGGTCGGTAATTATGATGCGATGGGAGTGGATGCACTTATTAAAAAGGTGCTCAGAGACGTTGGAATTAAAGAAGAACGTTTTAGTCTGCAGTGGGCCTCTGCTGCTGAAGCCCCGCTTTTTGTGAAATTGATCACTGATTTTACAGAAGATATGAAAGCGCTAGGTCCTATTGGTGAAGCAGAAGGGCTTTCTAAAGAAGAAGTTCAGGAAAGAATTAAAAAGGCACTTGATGCTGTTTCAAGCCAGAAGGTTCGTATCAGTTTCGGTAATGCTTCTAAAGCCGTTCGTAAGGACGGTATCTGGACGGCCGAGCACATCAATGGAATTGTTAATACAAAAATGGAAAAATCTCTGGCATCTCTCAGTAAATAGAACTTTTTCTCTTGTGTAGAAGTACAAAAGCCCTGTTCCTCAATATGAGGAACAGGGCTTTTGTTATTTTGATAGAAAGTGATGTGCCAGCCCCGCCCAAAGTTCACTAAATTTGAAAGCGATACATATGATGCAATTTTTCCGCGCCGCAAAATTAAAATTTTTCTAAGTTGGAGTTTATACCCTGATTACTTGTTACGAGTTTGCAGGGGCTTCGTCCAGGAATGTGGGGGGAGAAAACAAAGGCCGGTCAGGCTAAGAAAAAAAGGTTGTGCGTATGGGTAACGCTTTTGGTAATCCTGTTTTTTTCTGTTATATCAGCTAATTGTAAGCCTTTTTTTGCTTGTGGTCTTGTCTTTAGGTGGTTGGTCCAGTTTCAGTTTCTGTTTATAGATGTAAAAAAGGGTGAGCCATTCCATGCTATCTGAGAATGCGATGGCAACACAGTCGCCATCATGGCGAGCAACTGTACCCTTAAGGTTGTTGATAGTCAGGCTGCTGCTGGCACCTTGCAACTCTATGCTAATCCAGTATGGAATGCCAGATTTCAGTTGTCCATTTGTCTTGATTAATGCACCGTTTGCACTCAGGTTTTGAATTGTGCCACTAATTTTATTTTGAGCTTTATCAGAGATTATCACTGACGCTTCAATGTCCAGGCGTGTTGTTTCTCTTTTTTCGTTTGAATCATACATAAACAATTAAACTTGCCTGTACTCGTTGAAATTAAGGTGATGTATTTTAAGGTCACTCTTTACATAATATTAATGTTTGTATTTATACAAAACCGTTTCATGTTTGCCAATAGATAAAAATACCTAATTGCCAGTTAGGGGTTTTCATTTAAATATTCTTGGCACAGGTTGCTATTTTACCTCAGAGAGATCTGGGTTGCATCAGTTCCTGCGATAAGCAGTTAAGTCGGTGATGAACGGTCAGTCGGCACTTATTCTTTTCGTTTCTGAAGGAGATCTATATAGTAGCCGTTTACCTTGCCAATAAGGTTATGTGTTTCTTTGTAGGGGACAGGGCGGCCTTTACGTAATGCGTTGTGGTACTCTCCAGCATTCCACGCTGATATCACTAGCTCTAACCTGCCGTTAAATTTATAATTATATTTTGAAATAAGATAACAGGTAAGAAGGATATTTATTGCAGGATCAAAGAGGTCTTCTTTTTTGAGATTGATAAGTTTGTTGCGACTGATAGAGCGAAACTTGAATTTTGACTGGGAAAGTTCTTTGGCCGCCTGTTTTCCAGTAGGATATATGATCTGCCCTAGACCCATTGCACCTTTTACAGAAACAGCAAGTGGATTTGCACTTGATTCAGCGAGAATAAGAGCACGAATAAAATCCGGGCTGACCTTATGATGTTTCCTGAAAAATGTGAATTGCGAATAATAATCTATGAATTTATTGTAGGGAGAAAGGCGCTTAAATGCCTGAGAACTCACCTCGGTATCTTTATACTTGTCAATAGCATGCTTTAACGGGGTACCATAACTGTTTTGACTGATAACCAGGGAAGCAATGGTAAGGTGCAGGAGTATTGTGCTAACTAATTTTCCCATTTAATCCTCTGCTTGGGGTAAAGTGGGGCGTGAATAAAAATGGGCAATGGTCTGGTAAAGCATATAAGAGTCTTTTGCCCCGATTGTTTCACGGATGGAATGCATGGCAAGGCTGGGAACGCCAATGTCAACTGTCTGTACGCCTAGAATCTTGGCTGCAATCGGTCCAATGGTTGAACCACAGGCCAGGTCATTGTTCATCACAAATTCCTGTATCGGAACATCAACTTCTTTGGCAAGTACTTTATACAGAGCTGCAGATCTACTTGTTGTCGCGTAGCGTTGGTTGCTGTTATATTTAATTACCGGGCCATGATTGAGAAGGGGGAAATGTTGCGGATCATATTTTTCCGGGAAGTTTGGATGTACAGCGTGTGCATTATCAAGTGAAAGAAGATATGAATTGTGAAGGGCTTTGCTCCTGTTTGACACATCTGGCATCAAACGCTCAAGCGCAGTATTGAGAAAGTTCCCCTGTGCACCAGCCATACTTGATGAACCGATTTCTTCATGATTACTGCAAAGCATCAGACAATTATCTGCTGTCTGACTCTGCAACAGAGCCTGGGCACTTACAAAACAGCTGACAAGATTATCAAGACGGCTCGCAGCAATGAAATCCTTGTTCACCCCAATCAATGCAGGAGTATGGGTGTCGTAGCAGAAGAGGTCAAAGCCCAATATTTCTTTGGCAACCAGATCAGGGTATTCAGTTTTGACCTGTTGCAGAAGAATATCGTTAAAAGAATTTTCGTGTTTACTCTCAGTTGAGTGACACAGGAGAGGGAAGAGATGTTTTTGTTTCTCAACTGTGTGTTCTTTGTTCGCAGTTCTGTCAAGATGTATGGCAAGGCTTGGAATGATCGCAACCGGTTTTTTAAAGTCGATCATACGGGTGATGAGTGTGTCGTCCTCACTTGACAGTATGACACGCCCGGCAATGCCGAGATCCCGGTCAAACCAGGTGCTGAGAAGTGGCCCACCATAGACTTCAACACAGAGTTGGGTAAGAGAATGACTGTCCCGCACAGGGCTGGGTTTTATCTGCAGCGAGGGGCTGTCGGTATGAGCTCCTGTCATTCTCCAGACAGGATTGTGATCGGGGGCTGCAGCCAGTTTTATTCCCAGAAAAGTACCATTGTCACGTATACAGTAAAAACCATTTCCAGCCTGAACTTTCCAGGTTTCGTTTTCCTGAAGACGAGTAAAGCCTGCTTTATCGAAGGTGTCGGCAAGATTTTTTACAGTATGAAAGGGAGTGGGACTGTTGTGTAAAAAATCAAAAAAATCCTGATTAAATTGTTCTAATTGCATTGCCTGTTAGTTGTTTTGTTGTATTCATGGAGGTTAAGCGGCAAGAGCTGCAATGGCCTTATATGCAGAGGTCATGGTCTGACGGCTGTATTCTGAGACTTGAGGAGGTTTTGAGTTTTGTTCACTGTTTTCTGTGGCAGAATCTGGTCCTCTGCCTGCTGCTGTTTGTTCATTATTTGATTGAGACTCGGATGAAGATGATATCACGTCAGCGGTTTCTTTAGTCTGCTCCTGCAGTTCCTTCATTGCCTGGGATTCTTTAGCACTGGCCTGAGCAGCTATGTTTCTATCAGTTGCAGAAGGGCTTGCAGGGGCAAGAGCTGCGCGCCGAACAGTGCGCATTTTTTGAATTGTTGCCTCAGGAGTTTTTTCCTTTGCTATATCGATTGGCACTTCACCGCCGTTTGCGTACCGTTTTCCATCCGGTCCTGTCTGGTAGGAAAAGGATGCACCACCTGCAGCATATTGTCCGGCAGCTGAAAGATGCGCCTGCTCGTGAGCCCTGACTTCAGTATCTCGGGTTTTCAGCTCATGGAGAATTTTTTGCTCTTCTGCACTAAGATTTTGCTGGTCGGGCCCTTTTGGGTCCTGTTTTTGATTGTTATTTGCTTCGTCACTGGTTGTGGGTGCTGCTTTTTGCGAAAGTTGTTTGCCTTCAGGAGAAAGAGAAATTGGGTCATCAGCAGATTGTTCAGAAGGATGCGAATTGGAAGAGGGGATTTTGTCAACATTGATCCTGTCGCCAGGAAATGTTGAAGCATTTTGAACCTGAGTATAAATCTGTGAACTGTAAGATTGTGAGACGGTAAGCATAATCAAAGGAGATGCTGAGAATTATATTGTATACCTTTCTGACACCCCGCAAGGGGATAGCCGTCAGGTTAAGAGATTTGCCTTGTCTGCCAACAACTTTTAACCAGTTAAGGTGATGACACAAAATGTGCTATTTCAAAATATTAATAATTAACCGTTGTCAATTGGTTATTGATTGTTAATGAAAATGTTATTTTGACAACATGCTGAAATTACGATATAAATAATCAATAATCAATAATCAATAAT
>JAOZQU010000004.1 GCA_029932055.1 Desulfocapsa sp. | reverse complement strand
CAGATGAGAAGAAATAATTGTACAACTCTCCTTAATTAAGAGGGTGTTGACGAGGCGGATAAAAAATAAATATCATATCCAACAATTTTCAACCATGATTTACAGGAGGAACTCAAGTGATTCGAATTAATATGCTGAGTTGCAGTTATGGTATTGGAGCTGTTCGAACAAGTTGCCCTACCATACAACAAGAAATCTTCCACTGCCGACAAGAACACGGACGCTGAAAAATAATACATTCGTACACTCTGTTTCAGCTACAAATGGAGTGGAGCGTACGAATGTATATATTACGCTACGCATAGAGTATTTCATGCTTGTCGAAAACAGGACTATTCTTTGATGGTGATTTATAAAAATGCGATACATCAGAATCTTGGATCATTGTTCTTTTATAGACAAAGGGGAATTAGCAGGAAAAAAGTAAACAGGTCAATGTGACCGCTAAAACCAGGAGTGTTTTCTTTATCTACACCATAGCCCCTTTGTCATATGAGAGGATAAAGGATGGAATTATAATTAAATGGTGGAAACGGTTATTTGATTATTGTTGCGTTGTCTAAACGCACGGGACTGGCGCAGGCAAGGTCTTATTTTTTAAAAAATGAACATATTTGAGATGTCTGCCGATAGGTGTAACGGCCAGGATTGAAAAAAATAGCGGGGGGTGCGTAAGAATAGCCATTGGAAATATTTATAATTTCACATAATCATTAACCATTACCCTCCTCCTATACATTACAAGCACACCCCCCCTACTAAAAAGAGGAAAATAGCCAAGTAGAGGTCTGCGGGAGCAACATCTACCATCTCCGAATGGGGGAGGATAAGATGCTTCCTGACAAAGTCAGATTGGACTGTTCCGGTTGAGGGGAGATCTCTTGACTTTCCTATTCCTATTCCTATTCCTGTGAAATTTTGCCTAAAGTCGCCATTGAGGCAAGGGAAAATGAAAACCGAGAAACCAGATATATCCACTCCTCCATTTCATCAGTATCCTTCACCGGAAAAGATCCATCAGAAATTGCAATCAACTTGTCGCACAACTGCACCCACTCCAGCTCTTCCCAGTTGTATAACTTTTTCTTTGCTTCAATATTCATAGATTCAGAGGTGATAGGGGAAGATTTTGCAGAAGACTTCTCCTCAGGTTGTTTGTCTTCTTTGTGGTCATCGTTGTTCCCCACTTCCTCTTTCGCTTTATGGAGAAACATTTCCCAGGCCCTTTCTTCCGGCCCTTCGAAAGCATTATTCATAATCAGTACCCGGCCATTCATCATATATTTTTGCCATTTCATAGAGCATGCGCGAACTGAGATGGATTTTGTTGCCCTTCTCGGCATGGAGGTAATTCAGCGCACTTGGCAATGGACATGCCAACGGTCGAGCCCTCTGCGCCTTGATCAAGAATAGTGATAAAGTCAGGGTTGGGTAAGAATTCTGAGGGCGGGCGGGTGGCTGATGGTCTGAAGATGCGCAGTGCACTACGTTCACGCGCTTTGTCTGCTTCTTCTTGAGGGATCTGCGGAAGCAGTGACGAGATCTTTTTCTTTTTTGTTTTAGCAGTTCCGCCTTTTTTTTGAGCCTGCATAACCAGCTTCTCCTCGAATGGAGTCAGTAAGTGATTAGCCATTTTTTATGGCTAATATTTTTTCAAATCCTTTTTGAGATAGTCATTTGATCTCTATTTTCCACCATAATACATATTAAGAAAGGTGAGACGAAAAGCTGGAAATTCTTTAAGGAGTCGCAAATGAATAACTCCTGAGTACAAACACAAATACGTAACATAAACTCGAGAAGTGATCCAGTGTCAGCTCCACCACCTACAATAGCCCCAAGTGAAATAATGCGCCGCATAAAAGGTCAACGTACAGCAGAGACAAGAAAATCATATATTCTTCCTGGATCTTCTCAGGGACAAGGGAAAGAGTGGGCCGGAATTTAAGGCGAGTGATTTCAAGAGGCAAGGGTTAAACATGACAGCTCTTAAATTTAAAAGAACTTTCCATTTTCTTGTTTTTTACTACAGCTTTTCAGGAATAAGGTACCGATGCAATAACGTATGGTTCTGGAGTGCGGCTTTTTGATATTGCTGTTTTGGCGGGAGTATTATAGGGTATTTTTCAGAATTTTGTCTTGAAACGCAAGATGTTGTGATTGTTACTGCGAGTTGTTACAGAGGTGGCAACAAGAGAGTAGAGAGCACCCTTCACAATCTCCGATTTTGGCCTTTTCCGAGTGTTGAATTAAGGGCTGGAGTCATATTTTCTCCCTGGTACTTTTCTAACGGAAAGCAAATTCTTATCACTTTATGAAACAAAACCCACCTGAACTTCGTGATATACTCGCAGGCCCTATTCTACGGCGTTTAACAAAAGATCAGCTTGTTATATGGCTGGTGACGAGCAGACCACTGGAGATATCACTCTCTCTGTTTCACCACAAAGACGGCCTCTGTTTTTTTTCAGGAAACATTGCGGACTTTTCTCCCAAACCTGTGCAAATTGGTCAAAGAGCACATATTTACCTTATCGATTATGTTCCACAAACTCCCTTACCAACGGATGAGTTACTCGAATATGACCTGACAATTCATTCCCCCCAGGGCAACAGAACATTAACAGACTATATTCCCGGCCTTGTATATGACGGGCAGAAACGACCACTTTTTATCATCAAACCACGACTCGATCATATCCTGCACGGCTCATGCCGTAAACCACACTACCCATCGAAAGATGCCCTGTTGCGAATCGATGAAGAACTGGCTGAAACAATTGAACAGGAGGACAAACGACCAGCTTTGCTGATCATGGGAGGCGACCAGATTTATGCCGATGATGTGGCCGGCCCCATGCTGGTTGCCATACATCAGGTGAGTCAAGTGTTGGGCTTATTCCCGGAAAAGCTGACCGGGGCTACAGTCAGTGACAGTGATGAAATTCTACACAGTAAGTATTGCTACTACTACCGTGAGGATCTGCTACCGCACAACAAAGAAACAAAAACACTGCGCGACCGATTTTTCGGAGGCGTGAGAAAACCTATTTTTACAGCAGCTGCAGCCCATAATCATCTGGTAACACTATCTGAAGTCATTGCTATGTATCTACTGATCTGGTCACCGGAGTTATGGGCCTACGTCGATATGGAGCAAGCAGATATCCCTGACACCCACATCGACCTTTACAGATCTGAACGTGTAGAAATTGAAGCATTTGCTGCCGGTCTTATGGGGGTACAGCGACTCCTTGCTCATCTGCCAACCTACATGATCTTTGATGATCACGATGTAACCGATGACTGGAATTTAACTCGTGGCTGGGAAGAAGTTGCCTATGAAAATCCCTTTTCCCGTCGTATTATCGGCAATGCCCTTGTTGGGTATTTTTTATTCCAGGGCTGGGGAAACAATCCACAATCTTTTAATGATGAATTCTTAGAACATGTTCATACCTGTTTTCGTCAGCCGGGAGGTAAACAACAGGATACCTTGATCAGTTATCTTCTGAAATTTCACAACTGGCATTACACCTTACCCACTTCACCGAAGATGATCGTTCTCGATACGCGTACAAATCGTTGGTGGTCAGAATCAAGTCTTTCTAAACCGTCTGGTTTGATGGATTGGGAAGAGTTATCTGATATGCAACAGGAACTTATGAACCAGCCTTCTGTCCTGCTGATTTCTCCTGCACCTATATTTGGAGTGAAAATCATTGAAGTTATTCAGCGGATTATAACCTTTTGTGGCCACCCGCTGTTGGTTGATGCAGAGAATTGGATGGCTCATCCCGGATCAGCCAATATTATACTCAATATTTTCCGGCACCGTAAAACACCCAAAAATTTTGTAATTCTCTCCGGCGATGTACACTATTCTTTTGCCTATGACATTAAACTCAAGTACCGACATAACAGTCCGAATATCTGGCAAATCACCTGCAGTGGTTTTAAAAATGAATTTCCGCATACGTTATTGCTATGGTTTGACAGACTGAATCGCTGGCTATATGCCAAGCACTCCCCCTTGAATTGGTTTACCAAACGTCACAGGATGCGAATGCGAATTCGTCCTCGCCAACCAGCAAATCACGATTCAAAGGAACTGCTGAATAAGAGTTCTGTTGGCAGAGTACGCCTAAGTGATCGGGGAGAACCCATAGAAATCAGTGTATTACCAGCAAGCGGCGGAGAAGTGTGGTTTCATTCTAAAGAACAGTAACGAAAAGAAGATATACTATTTAGAATAGGCTGAGCCTCATACGTAATCAGTAAGAGTATAGGGAAAAAATTGTCTAACACCAGATCGACATATTATTCATAAAGGAGAGGTCACATGACTGAAAAAACAAGAAACATTGAAGATATGAGTATATGGGAAGATGCCCATCAAATGCTGCGAAAAGCAGAACGCGATGGAGTTGAGACAGCCTGGGACAGACTGCAACAGCAAACTCCCCACTGTAAATTCGGTGAATCAGGCGTCTGCTGCCGTATCTGCACCATGGGACCCTGCCGGATCAGCAAAAAAGCTCCTCTTGGTGTATGTGGTGCGGATGCTGATGTGATTGTTGCCCGCAATTTCGGACGTTTTCTGACAGGCGGCGCAGCAGGACACTCAGATCATGGCCGTGACTGTATTGAAGCGTTTCATGCCGTTGCCCATGGCAAAACCCAGGATTATCACATTGCAGATGAAAAAAAAATGCTGCGCATAGCCGATGAGCTTGGCATTGCAACTGAAGGACGGGAGTTGCTGGATGTTGCAAAAGATCTGGCCGATGAGTTTTTTGAGAGTTTTGGCAGTAAACGTGACGAGGTGGGCTTCATCTGCCGGGTACCGGAAAAACAACGGGAAAGCTGGAAAAAACTTGGCATCATGCCGCGCGGTGTAGATCGTGAAATCACAGAGATGATGCATCGTACCCATATGGGCTGTGACAATGATGCCGCCAATACCATGCTGCAAGGGGCACGAATGTGTCTTGGTGATGGCTGGGCTGGATCAATGATTGCCACGGAAGTCTCTGATATTCTCTTTGGAACTCCCTCCCCACGCAAGGCCAAGGTAAATCTTGGTGTTTTAAAAAAGGATCAGATCAATATCCTGGTTCATGGTCATAATCCGATTGTTTCTGAAAAAATTCTGGAAGCTGTCAATGAACAGGAACTGATCGACCTGGCCAAGGAAAAGGGTGCCGCAGGAATCAATCTTGCCGGTCTCTGCTGCACAGGCAACGAGCTGATGATGCGTAAGGGCATTCCCATGGCAGGAAATCACCTCATGACCGAACTGGCGATTGTCACCGGAGCGGTTGAGCTCATTGTTGTCGACTACCAGTGTATTATGCCAAGTCTGGTGCAGGTGGGCAACTGCTATCACACCAAAATGATCACCACTGCTGATAAAGCCAGGTTTACCGGAGCTGAGCATGTAAAATTTGAAATGCATAACGGTATGGAGCAGGCGCGCAAGGTTGTACGCATGGCAATTGAACGTTATGGCATGCGCAACCCGGATCGTGTTGAAATCCCCAGCAATCCAGTGGATATTGTAACCGGATTTTCCAACGAAGCCCTGCTTGATGCACTCGGTGGTTCACTGACGCCGCTCATTGATGCTATAAAGGGTGGCAAAGTCCGAGGGGTTGTGGGAATCGTGGGCTGTAACAACCCGAAGTATAAACACGATTACTGCAACGTAAATCTGACTCGCGAACTGATTAAAAAGGATATCCTGGTCATTGTTACCGGTTGTGTCACCACAGCTGCCGGAAAAGCCGGACTCCTTGTTCCCGAGGCCATTGAACAGGCAGGGCCGGGGCTTAAAGAGATATGTGGTGCACTGGGCATTCCGCCAGTCCTTCACATGGGCAGCTGTGTCGATAATGCGAGAATCCTCCAACTGGCAGCATTACTCGCCAATGAAATTGGAGTATCCATCTCCGACCTGCCGCTGGCCGCCTCATCACCGGAATGGTATTCGGAAAAAGCGGCAACCATAGGAACCTATGCTGTTGCATCCGGTATCTACACCCACCTTGGCCATCCGCCCAATATTACAGGGTCACCGATTATCACCAACCTGGCACTCAATGGACTTGACGACCTGGTAGGTGCCTGTTTTGGTATAGAACCTGATCCATTCAAAGCCGCTGATCTCATTGACGAGCGGATCAAACTCAAACGCAAGGGACTTGGACTTGATGAATGATTAAACAGCTGATCATTGTCTCCTTTCTACTAATCTATCTTTCCGGCCACGCGCATGCTGCAGATACCAACCGGCCAGGCACCTTGCTGCTTGGCCAGTCATGCGCGTTAAGCGGTCCTGCCAAAAATCTCGGCCTGGAAATGCGGGCCGGCCTGCAGGCAGCCATTGCCAAAATAAACGATGATAATGGTATAAACGGCCGAACTGTCCATCTGAGAAGCAGAGATGACGGTTACGAACCGGACAGAGCAATCAGAAACACCCTGGAACTTATCCAGGATGATCAGGTATTTCTCCTCATCGGAGAAGTGGGTACCCCTACCTCCAAGGCTGTTGTTCCCATCATTGAAAAATACAAGATCCCCTTTTTTGCACCTTTTACCGGTGCTGAATTGCTCAGAACTCCGTTCCACCGGTATGTGATCAATGTTCGTGCCAGTTATTATCAGGAAATGGAGGCACTTACCGCCTATCTCACCGACAAATCAGGGATACAGCGTATTGCCTGTTTTTACCAGAACGACAGTTACGGCTTTGCCGGCCTGGAAGGCATTAAACGGGCCTTGCAAAAAAGAGACATGCAGCTTGTCTCTCAAGGGAGTTATGAAAGAAACACGGTTGCCGTTATGGGCGGTCTGCAGGGAATTTACAGGGCAGATCCCGAGGCTGTTATTCTGGTTGGCACCTATGCTGCCTGTGCGGAATTCATCAAACTGAGCAAGGCCAAAAAGCAAGGCACAAAAATATTTGGCAACATATCCTTTGTTGGAACAGAGAGCCTGAAAAGTGCCTTGGGCACCTACGGTGCAAATGTTATCGTTTCCCAGGTTGTACCCTATCCCTGGGATGACAGTATACCCCTTATTCGGGAGTACAAGAATGCCATGCACCGGTATCAACGAAACTTCTCCGTCAGTTTCATCAGCCTGGAAGGTTACATTGCCGGAAAACTCTTTGCAGCCATAGCAAAAGCAGTTCCAGGAGAACTGACAAGAGAGAAATTTATCGAGACCATGCAGCAGATCGGTCGTTTTGATCTTGGCGGCCTTGTCATCCAGTTTGGCAAAAACGATCATCAGGGCATGGATTCCATTTACCTGACCACCATCTATCCTACTGTCCAGAAGGTATCAGTAGATGAATAACTAATGCTGGAATCCAACGCAACACAGTATCCTCACGGGTGGCACAATGTCTAAGACACGCCGACCTTCTCTGTCATCCGCCCCCTTCCGTGCATCCCTGATTGTCGTTCTGGCACTTGCTCTTTTTATCGGCATGTTCTGGATCATCAATGCATACCAGACCTACCGGAAAAATATCGCCAATATACAGCAGAACTACCAGGAACTGTACCAGACCAGAGTGAAGGAGGAGGTCAACAATGTGCTGGCCTTTATAGAGCACCGCCGCTCCCAGGCTGACCTGCGCATGGAAAACGAATTGCGCGTGAAAGTCCAATCCGCCTATACCATTGCCTCGCACATCTACCAAATGTACAGGGAAGAGAAAAACGTAGCACAACTACGCTCCATGGTTGCTGAAATACTACGCCCGATCCGCTGGAACAACGGTCTCGGCTACTATTTTGCAGGAAGACTCAAGGATGCGACCATCGATCTTTTTGCCGACGACCCACTTTTTGAAGAACAGAGACTGGGGCAGGGCAAAAATCAAGCCGCCATACCTGTTGTTCAAGACATTGTTAAAATACTCAAAGAAAAAGGAGCGGGCATAGTGCTCAACAGTCCAGTGAAAGCTCATCTCACTGACAAAAACAAAAAATTTCCAGGTATCATCTTTGTTAAATACTTTAAACCATTCGACTGGTATATCGGAGCAGGTATCTCCAAGGCTGACATGGAAACAAAGCTACAGGATGAAATACTTGCCACCATACAGGATATGCAATTTGGTGGAGACGGACATATTCTATGCTTTCGTTTTGATGGGACAATCATCAGTCATCAAAATATAAATTTCATCGGCAGGTCTGTTACGAACCTGATCGATGAACAGGAAAAGATGTATGGCCAAAACATGTTGGACACCGGGCTACAGGAAGGTTCCGGTGGTCACGTTCTTTATCGCAGTGCCAATATATCTTCCGAAGATGGCCGGCAGCGACTCAGCTTTATCAAAGCCTATCCCGACTGGAACTGGATACTGGCAGCCGACATATCCATGGATGCCATGGAAAAAGCCATCCACGATGAAACCCTGACCTATAGCAAGCTCTCTTTTAAAAATGCTTTAATCTTCATCGGACTTCTTACGGTAGCAGTTCTGTTTCTACTCAGCATGGCCTACTATCACTCGACCAAAATCAAACACGGTATCAGCCTGTTTACCGATTTTTTCAGAAAAGCAGCCCACACTCATGTAAAAATCCAGGATACAGACCTGGCCTTTTCCGAGTTTGAATCTCTTGGCAGACTAGCCAACC
Organism: Desulfocapsa sp.; assembly: GCA_029932055.1. Classification (GTDB taxonomy): domain Bacteria; phylum Desulfobacterota; class Desulfobulbia; order Desulfobulbales; family Desulfocapsaceae; genus Desulfocapsa. The sequence goes on along the minus strand of JAOZQU010000004.1, from coordinate 36,240 downwards.
GGATGGTGGACGACTCTATTCAAAAAGAACGTATCCTGCGCCGCAACGAACTGCGACTCGACACCCTGCTTCAACTTGGGGAAATGGACAGTTTCGACATCAAAGACAAGTACGACTTTGTCCTGCATCGTATCATCCAGATTACCGATAGCGACAGTGGCTATATCGCGCTCGTCAATATTGCCCAGACGCACACCACCTTGTGCTCACAGGTAACCATCACCACCGGAATGGTCGGCCCTGTTCCCGAAGACGACAGTGGCCCGCGACTCCTTGCAGATTGCGGTTTAATCGGCGGCTGTATACTGCAAAAAAAAGGCAGCATTGCAAACGACTGCAATCAGACTTGCCATACTATTCCTTATCCTTACGAGCAGGAAGTACAACGCCGGGTGGATATCCCGATCTCCAATAATAATACAATCGTTCTGGTGGCAGGAGTATCTGACAGCGACAGGGAGTATGACAACTCTGATGTTCGCCAGATGACCATGCTGCTCGAAGGTATGTGGCTTCATGTCCTGAAAACATGCTCTGAAAAAGAAATGGCCAAACTGGAGAGGCAGGTCATTGCCATAAGTGAAGAAGAACGAAGCAAAATCGGCCGCGATCTCCACGACGATCTCGGATCCCACTTGAGTGGAGTAGAACTTTTGAGCAAAGTTCTCCAGCAAAAGCTGGAAAAACAGGCACCAGAGCAGGCAGAACAGCTGGCCACCATTCGAAACCTGATCAGGGAGGCCATTGAAAAAACAAGCAGGCTCTCTCGGGGGCTGTACCCGGTGCATATCATTGATCATGGTCTGGAAGCCGCGATTGAGGAGTTGCTGGCGGAAGTCGAACAGCGTTATACACTGCAATGCAGCCTGACTTTTGAACGCTGCACAGAAGCTTTTAGTGCCAACATTGCTCCACATATATATTATATTATCAGGGAAGCCATTTTTAATGCTGCCAGACATGCCAAACCGGATATAATACGGGTTGAAATCCTTTGCAATGACAACTACCTGTCGGTAGCCATCACTGATGACGGTCAAGGCATGACAGGGCTGGATAGAAAAAAAGGCCTGGGACTGCATACCATGCAGTACCGTGCAAAGGCAATCGGTGCCACCCTTGATATACGGCCCGGTGAAACCAATGGCACAGTTGTGACCCTTTCCGGAGAGGTTCTCACATGAAATCAAAAATTCTTATTGTTGACGACCATCCTATTTTTCGCATGGGCATGAAGGAATTAATCAATCAGGAAGAAGACTTCACTGTCTGTGCTGTGGCGGAGGACATTACTGAAGCTCGTAAGGCGCTTGCCTCGAATGCGCCGGATATGGCTATCATCGACATTTCTCTGGCCGAGGATAATGGTTTAGAATTGGTAAAAGAAATCCACGCTTCCCAAAACAGTATCCCAACACTGATGCTGTCCATGCACGATGAATCTGTCTGGGCTGAACGAGCTATCCGGGCAGGAGCCCGTGGATTTGTCATGAAAAAAGAAGCCTCCGAATCGGTCATTTCAGCTCTTCGAACAATCCGTGAGGGCAGAATCCATGTCAGCAAGAATATGGTTTCTCTGCTGCTGGATAAACTTCAGGTCAATCACAACAGCCGGAGTGCATCAACAGTAGATATATTGACAGACAGGGAGCTTGAGGTGTTCCGCCTTATCGGTGCAGGCCTGTCAACCAGAGAAATTGCCGAACAGATGACACTTGGCATTAAAACAATCGGCACCTATCGTGATCGCATCAAACAAAAACTCGGTCTAAAAAATGCGGCAGAACTTACCAGGCGTGCTGTTCTGTGGACAGACAACATATAATTTTATTTGTAACTGTTGAGCAGCAGGCCCTATCAATGTAGGGAAATCACCTACACTAAAAAAGGATTACTCCTGATTTCTTTTCTTCCTGCTTTCGCTTAGGTTGCAAAAGATATAAAATTCATAAATTGCTTTCCTACACTTAGGGTGCATTCAAAAATAAACCCTTATTTTAAAGACAAACAGATACTTCGTGGTATACTACAGGTACTAACCTTGCGACATAAATCCGACAGACTTCTCTGGAAGGAATACCTTACATGAATAAATACCAGGCCCATCTGCTGTGCTATGGCAAAGGTGCAAGTACTACTTTTTCCACTGCTCCTGCTTCATTGCGCCCTGGAACAGCCTTTTCCTGCCCGGATTACTCAGATCAGGATATCCTCATTGCCGGCGGATTCCCTGCAATCCATCCCGATTCTTCATTTCCACTCTCACCAACCCTGCAGCTTAACAGTGACCTTGGCAATTTCAGTGCTGCTGCACTGCATCAGATCGCATCAGTCGAACTTTCCCGGCACACAGGTACACGCTTTCGCAGCTATTCCCTGGCCCCGGATGCCCGGGTTGTTGTGCTGGCTGATAATCAGGACAAGCTTTATTCTTTTATTGATACTTATGGCAGCCTGCTGGATCTGCAGCCCCTGCTGTTAAAGGACTATCATCCTGAACTGACAACAGCACACAAATTGGAAATAGACTGCTCTGAAAAAGAATGCCTGATCGGCTTTCAGGTAAAAGCACCAATCCTGACAGAGCGTTGTACATATTGCGGTGCCTGCGGCACGGCATGCCCGGAAGACTGCCTCTCGGAACAGCTTTTTCTCGACTTTTCCCGCTGTACACTCTGTAAAGAATGTGTTGCCGCCTGTCCCAATGATGCTCTGGATCTTCATGGTATTGAACAGAGAAAAATCTCTTCTCCGGCCCTGCTCGTACTTGATAATGTTGCAATCGATCTTCCGCAAGGAAGCACACGGATCTACCGGGAGAGTGAACTCCCCCTGCTCTTTACAAGTATCGGTGAATATTTAGTTGACGAAGTTGTCAGCTGTAACAATTCAATCTGTCAATACCTTGCTCCACACAAAACCGGCTGTACCCGATGTGCCGAAGTTTGCCCGGAGCAGGCCGTCACCCTGACTGGAGATGGGGTGCAAATCGACCAGCAGCGCTGCACTGAGTGTGGCAACTGTATTGCCACCTGTCCCACAGGTGCCCTGCAGTATCTGCGTTTTAGCGATCAGCAGTTTCTTGAATATTGGGCCGAGCTTGATGTGTCAGACACCAAAACCGTTGTGATCGGCAATGAAGCGCAGTTGCACCGCTTCTGGTGGAAAAACGGAACAGAGCGTTTTGCCTCAACCTTTTTTCTGGAGTACCCGAATCCAGAGGCCTTGACTTCCATGCATCTGCTTACCCTGTATGGGGCAGGAGCCAGACGTATTCTACTGTTAACAACGGAGGCACAAAAAGAAGAAGGCAGTACTTTCACGGAGCAGGCCAGCCAGACAAATCAGATACTTGCCTCTCTTGGGGGGGATCTATCAGTTGTTCAAGTCACTGAGCCGGAAAAACTTTCCGCAATCCTTGTTCAACCAGTAAACACACAATCCGTCCGCCATAGAGTAATTAAAGATCAGGGAAACAGACGAGCCACTCTGGCACTTCTTCTGGCCACATTGCTGGAAGACCAAAGCCCATCGCCATCCACATTGATAGGCGAAGCTTTCAACACCTTTGGTACTATTCTCTGTGATAAAGACAACTGCACTCAATGCCTTGCATGTCTTTCCTGTTGCTCTATTGAGGCCCTTCAGGCCAATGAAGAACATTTCGCACTGATATCAAACGCATCGCACTGTGTGCAATGTGGAAGTTGTATTTCCATTTGTCCTGAAAATGCTCTCAGCAGCAAACACGGTCTGGAACTTAACAGTGACTTTTTCCAGGCTCATGAGTTGAGCCGGGCAGAGCCAGCCCGTTGTGCAGACTGTGGTAAAATATTCGGCACCAGGAAGAGTCTGGATCGGGTTCGTCTGCTTCTTGCTGAAAAATCACCCCAAAACTTTGATCCGGAACTCCTGGCCTACTGCGACACATGCCGGGTTGTCCGCCTATTTGAAGGACAGCAGTCATGAGTGCAAGCGAAGACAAACAGTTAATCCGTGTCCGGCTGCGACTGCTGGATCTATTAAAATCATTTTTCGCACAGGAACCTGACGCAGAACGTATGAGCCGATGGCGCGGGATATTTGCCGCCCTGGCTGAAAACCGAATCCAGCCGGAACTTGATGAAGGAGTGCGCCAGCTGCAACAATTGCTTGAGGGCAAAAGCCTGGAAGACATTAAGGAAGAGTACTACGCCCTTTTTGTTGATCCATACAATGAGCAGCCTGTTGAGCTGAACGCAAGCCACTACCTGGATGGAAAAAGCTTTGGCCCCTCGCTGGTGCAGTACCGCCAACTCTTCAAAGATTCCCGGCTGGTAAAAGAAAACGATGTAACAGAACCCGAGGATCATTTGGTTTTGATGCTTGATGCCTTAGCAACACTGATTGAGGAAGAAGCGGAGACCGAAGGGACAAAAGAGCAGCAGGCAACACTGATTACCGAATTTCTCCTGCCCATGGCCCAGGCCATGAAAAAACAATTAACAAACAACACACAGGCAGACTTCTATCTCTCATGTTCCATATTTTTAAATGGATATCTTGATCTCGAACAAGGATTACTTGAAATTGAATTATGAGTATAATCAATACCATCACAGCCTTAAACAAAGGAGGTCAGGCAATGAAAAAGGATGACGCAGACAGACGTTCGTTTCTTAAAACACTCATGACTGGTTCCGCTATTGCAGCTACAACGTTCAGTGCAGGAACGGCAATAGCCAAAAAACAAGACACTACCCGGAAGACGGATGAAGTCCTTTACCGGGAATCAGAAGATTTTAAAGACTACTACAAGTCACTACGATAACTAGTACTGATACCCATAAGGGAGGAATAAGATGGCTCAAAAGAAAGTCCGCAGCACCCACATTGCAGACTCAAAATCCACCAGGGTGAGTTTAAATCCAAAACTGGCCAGACGGTCTTTTCTGAAAATTTCTGCCGCCACTGCCGCCTTAACCGGTGTGGCCATGACGTCTAAATTTACCCGCAAAGCAATGGCTGCAGATGCTGCGGTTAAAGATCCGTATCCGGGCAGTAAAAAAGTCAAAACCATCTGCACTCACTGTTCCGTTGCCTGTGGCATCATTGCCGAAGTACAAAACGGTGTCTGGGTTCGCCAGGAAGTAGCCACTGACCATCCCCTTTCCCGCGGTGGACACTGCTGTAAAGGTGCCAGCGCCATTGATATGGTTACCAGCGAAAAACGCCTCAAGGGACCGATGAAACGAGTGAACGGGAAATGGCAGAAACTTTCCTGGGATCAGGCCCTTGACGAAGTAAGCCAAAAACTGCTTGCAATCAGGGACAATGACGGGCCGGATGCAGTACACTGGAACGGCAGCGCCAAGGTTTCCACGGAAATGGCCTACCTGCAGCGCAAACTTGCCGCCTTCTGGGGAACCAACAACATTGATCACCAGGCTCGGATCTGCCATTCGACCACTGTTGCCGGTGTTGCCAATACCTGGGGCTACGGTGCCATGACCAACAGCGTCAATGATATCCGCCACTCCAAACTGATTTTCTTTATCGGCTCAAATGCAGCTGCGGCCCATCCGGTCGCCATGCAGCATATTCTCCATGCCAAAGAAAAAAACAACGCTCCAGTAATCGTTGTTGATCCGCGATTCACCCGGACAGCAGCCAAGGCCACTGATTACGTGCGCATCCGCTCCGGATCTGATACCGCCTTTGTCATGGGCCTGATCAACGCAATTATTGAAAATGACTGGCATGACAAGGAGTTCATCAGGGCCCGCGTAGCCGGTTTTGATGAAATGAAGGCCGTGGCAAAAGCATATACTCCTGAAGTAGTGGAAGATATTGCCGGCGTTCCTCCGGAACAACTTCTGCATATCGCCAAACTGCTCGCCACCCATCGACCAGGCACCGTTATCTGGTGCATGGGCGGTACCCAGCATTCCATTGGCAGCAGCAACACCCGGGCTTACTGTATCCTGCAGCTTGTACTGGGCAACATGGGCGTTTCCGGAGGTGGAACAAATATCCTCCGCGGTCATGACAACGTGCAGGGTGCCACTGATATGTGCGTGCTGTCCAATTCACTGCCGGCATACTACGGCCTGAAAGAAGGCTCATGGAAACACTGGTGCCGGGTTTGGGATGTTGACTACGAGTGGATGCTCGGACGTTTCAAAGACAAAGAGTACATGGGTAAAAAAGGCTTCACCCTGGCTCGCTGGTATGACGGCGTAAATCAGGAAGATGAACTTGACCAGTACACCCCGTTAAAATCCGTTATCTTCTGGGGCTGTGCCTCCAACTCCCAGTCCCAGTTTCATAAATTGAAAAAGGCACTGGATAAGATGGATCTGGCAGTTATTATTGACCCCTTCCCCACCATCACCGCCGCCGCCTGCGAAAAGGACAATGTGTATCTGCTGCCCTCTTCCAGCCAGTACGAAACCTCAGGCAGCACAACTTCCACCTCTCGGCAGATTCAGTGGCGCTACAAGGTGGTGGAACCTGTACATGACTGCCGTGACGATTACTGGATCATGTCCGAATTATGCAAACGTTTTGGCTTTGCAGAGGAATTCTATAAAAACATCAAACAGGTTCCGGAAGATATCACCCTGGAGCTCGGCCGCGGCTCATTGACCATTGGTTACAACGGTCAGACCCCGGAACGTATCAAAAAGCACACCGATAACTGGCATACCTTTAACATCGATGACATGCAGGCCAAAGGTGGCCCCTGTGATGGTGACTACTACGGCATGCCATGGCCATGCTGGACTGAAGATCACCCGGGCACGCCTATCCTGTATGATGTATCCAAGACTGTAGCTGAGGGCGGCCTGCCCTTTAGAAACCGCTTCGGTGTTGAAAAAACATATGACGCAAGCGGCCGCAAGGAAAATCAACTGGCGGCAGAAGGTGTGTACAATCCCGGCAGCCAGGTGAAGGGTGGGTATCCGGAATTTAAAGACATTGTGCCGGGAACCAACTGGAAGACCGATCTTTCTCAAAAAACCTTAAAAGAAGCCATTAAACGAGGCCAGGCACCATTTGGTAATGCAAGAGCTCGTTGCGTGGTCTGGAACTTCCCGGATCAGGTTCCGATTCACCGCGAACCGATCCATTCTCCCAGGCCGGATCTTATTGCCAAGTTCCCGACTTACGAGGATCAACCCAAACATTTTCGCCTGCTCACCCGCTACAAGAGTGAACAGAAGCCAGAGTGGGTCAAGGAATTTCCACTGATCCTGACCACTGGTCGTCTTGTCGAATACATGGGTGGTGGAGCCGAGACCAGAAGCAACAAATACCTGGCAGAACTCCAACCCGAAATGTTCTTTGAAATCAACATCAAGACCGCAAACAACTACTCCATTCGCAATGGCGATATGGTGTGGATTGAGTCCCCCAACGGAGGCCGGATCAAGGTCAAGGCAAAGATCACCAAACGGATCGATGAGCACACCATCTGGATGCCTTTCCATTTTGCCGGCTATCTGGAAGGAAGATCACTGGCTGACAATTATCCGGAAGGAACCGTTCCCTATGTACTTGGCGAATCAGCTAATGTCGTGACCAACTATGGCTACGATATTGTAACCCAGATGCAGGAAACAAAAACCGGTCTATGCAAAATCAGCAAAGCTTGAACTGCCCGGAGGCACCACATCTCCGCACATCGTTTCTGTCCGCATAGCCTGCTATAGCGGACAGGAGCGCTGCGCGAACCTGCGGCACCTCTGAACAGTTACGAATACTGGAGGATAAATAATGGGACGAATGAAATTTCTCTGTGACGTGGAACGTTGCATCGACTGCAATGGCTGCGTTGTTGCCTGTAAGGAAGGGCATCATATTCCGGTTGGCGTTAACCGTCGCCGGGTCATATCAATTAATCAAGGCGAGATGGGTGAGAAATCGATCTCAGTTGCCTGTATGCACTGTTCTGATGCTCCTTGCATCGCTGTGTGTCCGGTGGATGCCATTTACCAGCGTGATGACGGCATTGTGCTGGTCAGCAAAAAAACATGCATTGGCTGCGGCTACTGCTTCATGGCCTGTCCATTTGGCGCACCACAGTTTCCAAGCGGCCAGGTCTTTGGTGCACGCGGCGCCATGGACAAGTGTACCTTCTGTGCCGGTGGTCCTGAAGAGACCCACAGTAAAGAGGAGAAAAAACTGTACGGCCAGAATCGGATCGCCGAGGGCAAGGTACCGCTCTGCGCCGCCATGTGTGCAACCAAAGCACTGATGGCAGGTGATGCGGATGTGGTTGCCGATGTTTACCGGGAAAGAGTCTTTACCCGTGGCTCCGGAGCAAATGCCTGGGGCTGGGACAGGGCATATAAAAAGAAATAGGTAAATAGGCTGAAGGCTCAGGCCTTCAGCCTCAACCCCCTCTTTTCTCCATGAGGTACCCATGAAACGTATACTCATTCCCGCTACTATTGCAGTGACCGGGATGCTTGCTGCAGTTGTGTACGCAGGAACCGACCCGGCGCTTGTTACTTCCATTGACGCCGGGCCGAGCACCGCTGCTTACTTACAGTTTAATGAAATTTTCACTGGAGACTGGCAACAGTACGGCAAGCTCTTTACCAGCCTGCAGGCTAATCTGTTCAGCAGAATTTTTCTTTTGGTTGTAACCCTTGTCCCGGTTATTTTTTTCTTTCACTACCTGGCTATAGGCCCAAAAAAGTTTGATCACTCCGGTCCGCAGATCTATTATTTCAACCTCTTCGCCAGAATCATTCACTGGTTGGCAGCAATCTCCTTCTCCCTGCTTGTTATCACCGGGTTGCTGGTAATACTCGGCAAGATGCTTGGTGGCGGCGCAGTTATTCGCAACGGACGTTCTGTCCATATCCTGTCAGCCATTATTTTCACCATCAGTGCGATTCCCATGTTTCTGATGTGGCTGAAAGACATGCTGCCCGCACTATGCGACATCAAATGGCTCTTTATCATTGGCGGCTATTTAAGCAAAAAAAAGACCCCTGTCCCTGCCGCCAAGTTCAACGCAGGACAGAAAATGTGGTTCTGGCTGGCCACGCTCGGTGGTTTTGTAATGGCCTACACAGGTTATTTTCTCTGGAGTTTTCAGGGTTCCGTTGACAATCTCCGTTTGATGGTCATCATCCACAACTTCCTCGGCGCTGCCCTGACCGCTCTCTTTCTTGTCCACCTCTACATGTCACTTTTTGCCATTGCAGGCTCACTTGGAAGTATGATTAGCGGATATAAACCGCAGGATGAAATCGACATACTGCACAGCAGATACAAATATTGATCCGATGAACTTGCATTAACGAATCAGCAACTAATGTATCACAAACCTACCCCCTCGTAACACCGCTCCTGCGGTGTTACGCATTTGTAGACGATCTGCACGCCTGAATGGAGGCGACTAACTACGACATGTTTACGTAATCCGCACAGCCTCTAAAAAAATCATAATCTTGTTTTTTCTTATGGAAAACGTTATATTTCTTCCATTATGGTACCCATTGTTACATTCATCGGCTGGCATGACTCCGGCAAAACCACACTGGCCTCTCAGGTCGTACGCCATTTGAAACAACTTGGCTACCAGGTGGCGGTAATCAAATCCACCAAAGAGACAGATATTGCCTTTGATACGCCTGGGACTGATACTGATACCCATCGCAAAGCAGGGGCAGACTCTGTGATGCTGGTGGCTCCGGATCAGATGGTTCTAATGACTGATAACAGGGGACAGTCTCTGACTACACTGGCCTACCGCTATTTCCCGGAAGTAGACATTGTCATTGGCGAGGGATTTAAAGACGCACGACTAGTGTCCAAAATTGAAGTTTTTCGTAATAGTAAACAACTCCTGCGTGAGCAGGTGAGCGGTGTAATCGCTGTGGCCAGCGACGAAAAGATCAGCGGTGACTATATCTTCCGCCTGAATGAAGCCGCAGAGATTGCCTCATTTATTGAAAAACGATTCCTTCAGGCTGCCGGTAAGGAAGGAGATCACACCACTCTTCTGGTTAATGGTAGTCGTGTGCCCATGAAAGATTTTGTTCAGGATGCTCTTGCCGGGACTGTCCGTGGCCTTGTGGGTTCCCTGAAACTCGGAAATAACGACATGAGAACCATAGAAATCCGAATCACTCTTCCTCAGAGCAGCTGACAGCCTTTCACCTACAATCTATTCATAAAAAAAACCATGCACAAAAAAATTATTTTACTCATCGGCCTTCTTTTTCTCCTGCCGACTGTCCTGCATGCCGGTGATACCATTAGATGCGCATCCACCACTTCAACCCAGAATTCCGGTCTTCTGGATTACCTGCTGCCTATCTTTACTGCAGAGACGGGTATTGATGTGCAGGTCATTGCAGTGGGTACAGGCGCTGCATTAAAATTAGGCCAGAAAGGTGATGTGGATGTTGTCCTGGTTCATGCAGAAGATCTGGAAATACAGTTGGTGGAAGAAGGTTTTTTTATTGATCGGGAACCGATCATGTACAATGACTTTGTCATCCTTGGTCCCAAGAATAATCCAGCAGGAATAACAGGAACAGACAAGGTCGTTGACGCATTCAAAAAAATTCATGAAACACAATCAAACTTTGTCTCTCGGGGTGATAATTCCGGTACCAATATGCGGGAAAACCGCATTTGGGCAAGCACGGGAAAAATGCCTGGCAGAAGTGACAATTGGTACCTTTCCGTGGGCCAGGGCATGGCAAAAACCCTTCGTATTGCTGCTGAAAAACAAGCATATACCATTTCTGACAGGGCAACCTGGTACTCCATAGAGGATCAGGACAAACTGGATCTTGCGATTCTCCTCGAAGGTGATCCGAGTCTCTTCAATCAGTACGGGGTGATGATTGTGAACCAGAAGAAATATCCCCATGTTGATTACCGCTCTGCCATGAATTTTGTTATATGGTTGACCTCCCCGGCCGGCCAGCAGGCAATAGGTGCGTTCAGGGACAATTTAGGCAATGTCCTTTTCACTCCCAACGCAGGTCAGTAATTTCTTGTTGCTCGACACCCTGAACACTGCACTCCTTCTCATTGTTCATCTTGACCCGGATCTTCTTGAAATCGTTCTCCTCAGTCTCCGGGTCACCTGTGTCGGTATCCTGATCGCCACAACCCTCGGCCTTGGCCTTACCCTGCTCCTTGAAATCCGAAAAATTCCCGGCCAGGGGCTGATTATTTCCATCCTCAACACCCTTACCGGTCTGCCGCCTGTGGTGGTTGGCCTGCTTCTCTATGTTGTTCTTTCACGAAGCGGCCCTCTGGGATTTCTCGGTCTTCTCTACACTCCTACAGCCATGGTTATTGCCCAGACAATACTTGCCATCCCCATTGTTGCTGCCCTCAGCCACGCTGCAATCACTGCCACCGGTCAACCGGTGCGCGACACAGCACTCGGGCTTGGCGCCAGTGAGTTCCAGGCACTGCTTGCAGTATTCGGCGATGCGAGATACGCCATTATGGCAGCCGTGGCTGCTGCCTTTGGTCGGGTCATGGCCGAGGTGGGAGCCGTACTCATGGTGGGTGGTAACATTGCGCATCATACCCGGGTCATGACCACAGCAATAGCCATGGAAGCTGATAAAGGTGACTTTGAGCTGGCCATTGCCCTTGGAATCATTCTCCTTGGCCTTTCTTTTCTCGTCAATGCCGCATTGTATACTTTGCAGCGAATGGGGAGAAAACGATGATAGCAATTCACGCAAAAAACATTCAAAAATCGCGCGGCAAACGTCTCATTCTTGACCTTGATCTCCATTTTACAGATGGTGGACTTCATGTCATCCTTGGTCCCAACGGCTGCGGTAAGACAACCCTCCTGCGACTTCTTGCACTCCTCGACACCCCGGATAATGGAGAAATCCTGCTGTCTGATAACACCAATGACCTCACCCAAAACCTGAAAACCAGACATAATGTTGTCCTTGTTCCTCGACCTGACGGCCTCTTTAACCACAGCGTTCATCAAAATGTGGAATATGGCCTCAAACTGCGCCACATTGCAAAAACGCAGCGCCTTGAACAGGTGCAAAAAGTACTTGAAGCAGTGAATCTCACACATCTCAGCAGATCTAATGCACTGAGCCTTTCCTCCGGTGAAAAACAACGCCTCTGCATGGCCATGGCCATAGCTGTTAAACCTGACGTTATCCTGCTTGATGAGCCAACCTCATCCCTTGACCCGCATAACGGTCATCAGGTTGAACAAATCATCCTCCAGCTGAAAAAAGAAAACCGGATGATCATTCTCGTCACCCATAATATCAGTCAGGCACGCCGCCTTGCAGATACAGTAACCTTCATGGGAACAGATACCATGATTTCTCAAAACCCTGCAGAAGCATTTTTTACAACGTTTGATCAGGATGGCCTGGATGGATATCTCTAACAGAGTAAAGAAATTTTTCCTGCCATCGCTTAATGTAAAATACCTCCGCCGTATTATGTTCCTTGGCCTCAGCTGCTATCTCATCTTCAGCTATCTCCTTATCCCCCTGCGCATTGAGGGGCACAGCATGGAACCCGCATACCAGAATGGTTCCTTCAGCTTCTGCTGGAGAATGAAATATCTTTTTTCAGAGATAGAACGTTTTGATGTGGTCACTGTTCGCTTCACAGGGCGAAGTGTGATGCTGCTGAAACGTATTGTTGCCCTGCCTGGAGACACTGTGGAATTTAGAGAAGGAATGCTTTATATTAATGAAAAACAGATCAACGAACCGTATGTTCACCATCGCTGCGCATGGAATCTGGCGCCAAGAAAAGTCGCACCGGATCATGTCTATGTTGTGGGCGATAATCGCGGAACAGTCATGTCCCGCCATCGTTTCGGGCAGATCAAAATTGATCGTATTGTTGGAGGTGTCATTTTATGAGCAAAATACTGTTATTTCCTCTACTGATCCTGCTCACAGCTGCTGCTGTTTTTTTGTTTCTGCCAAATGATGAGAAAATAATCCGCAAAAACCTGACGTCACTGGCTGAATACTCTTCAACGTCACCTGAAGAGACCACCATTACAACATTGAAGAAATCCACTTTGGCTGCAAAACTCTGCAGTCAACCATGTCTGATTCATATTGAATCTTTTGATATTGGCCGTGAATTTGATAAAAAAGAACTCAAGGATCACATTCTCATGATGAAAAAAATGCTGCCTGACACGCACTTCACATTTCACGATACAGGTGTAAGCTTTCCTGAGAATGACAGAGCTGAAATCATGAGCACCCTTCGATTAAAGGGAAAAATTGATACCACTCGCTTTACTGATGCTTATGAGCTCAGCATTCATGCGGAAAAAATAAAGAGTGACTGGTTCTTTTCCTCTTTTACCGTTGTAGAATTTATGGAACAATAGGAAATTGAAAAACTCATCAAAAAGGATACAACTCTATGTCAGACTCTCTTAATAATGATCTCGGCACCACAGATGTGGTGTGGAATCTCGATATTCTTTACGACTCCCCGCAGGATGAACTGCTTGGGGATGATCTCGATCTCTGTAAGCAGGAGGCAGAACTGCTGAAAGAAAATTGCCAGGGGAAGCTTTCAGAACTCGACCCTGCTCTCTTTGCAAGATCAGTCAGGCGTCTGGAGCGTATTCAAACCAACCTTGGTCGTATTGACACGTATGCTTTTTTATATTTTGTGACCCAGGTCAAAAACGATGCAGCCGGTGCTTTTTTGCAGAAAAGTAAAGAAGATGCAAGCCGGGTAAACCGTGATCTTGTCTTTTTTGATCTGGAATGGGCAAAGATGGATCAGGAATCTGCCGACAGGCTGCTTGCGACCGATAATGTTGCCCCCTATCGTCACTATCTTTCAAATCTGCGAAAGTATGCAAAGCATCTATTATCTCAGTCTGAAGAATCTCTCCTGGTGGAACTTTCACCTGTGGGACGTGACAGCTGGCTTACACTTTTTGAAAAATTGCTGGGGCACCTTACATTTGGAGAAAACAAGAGGAGTGAGGAGGAAGTCCTTTCCGACCTGTATGATTCCAGCCGTGGGGTGCGAAAGACTGCTGCCCGGGAACTCACAGAAGGCTTGCAGAGCCAGCTCCACATCCTCAGCCATATCTTCAACACCATCTTGGCAGAAAAGATGATCGATGACCGGCTGCGCAGCTATCCATCCTGGATCAGCGCTCGAAATCTTTCCAATGAACTGGAAAATCACACAGTGGATGCTCTGGTAAGCAGCTGCACTGATCGCTACGATATCGTCCAGCGCTATTACACATTGAAAAAAAAGCTGCTGGGTCTTACTGAACTGCACGATTATGATCGCTATGCGCCACTCCCTTCTCTCCCGGATCGCTCAGTCTCCTGGCAGGAATGCCAAAAAATAGTACTTGATGGTTTCCGCGCATTTTCCCCGGAAATGGCAGACATTGCCACACTCTTTTTTGAACAAAACTGGATCCACGCCCCACTGCTCGATGGCAAACGGGGTGGTGCATTTGCTCACTCGGCAGTACCGGATGCCAATCCTTTTGTTCTGGTCAATTATACCGGCAATCTCCGTGATGTTTCCACGGTTGCCCACGAACTTGGACATGGAATCCACCAGTATCTCGCTAAAGAAAAAGGCTATTTTAATAGTGACACGCCTCTTGTTCTTGCTGAAACCGCCTCAGTCTTTGCAGAACTTCTTATTTTTCACAAGCAACTTGAAACTCTTGAAAATTCTGATGAGAAACGAGCATTTACCTGTCAGAAACTGGAATCTATTTTTGCCACTGTCTTTCGCCAGATCTCCATGAACCGTTTTGAAGATACGATCCATACCAGTCGCCGTGACAAGGGTGAAGTCTCAACTGATGAACTGTCGGCCCTGTGGATGCAGAGCCAGCAGGCAATGTTTGGAGATACGGTTACGCTGGGCGACCATTACCGGATATGGTGGTCATACATTCCGCACTTCCTTCACACTCCGGGCTATGTCTATTCATATGCCTTTGGAGAACTGCTGGTTCTATCGCTCTATCGGATTTACCAGGATGAAGGAGCTGATTTTATTCCTAAATACCTTAAACTCCTCTCTGAAGGCGGCAGTAACTCACCCTATGAATTACTGGCCCCATTTAATATTGACCTGAACGACCCTTCCTTCTGGCAGGGCGGACTGCTCGTCATCGAAAATATGCTCAAGGATGTGGAAAATGTCTAAAGAAAATATCATGAAAAATGAGATTGGAGATCGTCTTGTCGAGGTACTGAAGAGGCCTGAAGAGTCTGAGTCTCAGGAAAGTTTTGCACGAGCCATGGAGCTGACAAAAGCGTATGCGAGCTCAGGATCCGCCACCCATTTCAGTGCAGTGGCACGACTCTTTTATGATCTTTTTGAGATGTTTGAGACGGGAAAAGATCCCCGCCCGTAAGAAAAATCTTTGAGGTGTATATGCAGAGTTTTCACGGAATTATCAGCTTGGTGGTATGCGCTTCAAATACTCCTGCAAAGACTCCATGTCATCACTGCAAGTCTCCACAATAAATTTAATATACTTGACATTTTTCTTGATATTATCGAGGTAAAGATTTCGATCCACACCCCACCTTTCACGAAAATGAAGCTGCATAAACTTGGTGAGATTACCAAAAACGCGTGACAGCCTATCAACGACAACATCGTGATAAAAAACCGAGGTTTGCTGCATGAGTTCTACTGCAGAGTTATGACGGGCAACACCACCTTCCAGGTGCTCCTGGAAGAGCAAAGGTAGACGTTCCAGATAATACCTATCGGCCATCTGAGCAAGGATATCGGCGGAACCCACTGCAAAAGAGGCCAACTGCATTTCGGCAGAGGGAAAAAAGAGGGAATCGGGATTAATACTGAGGTTGGTACACTGAATAATAACCGAACAGTCTGTAATAAAAGGATGAGAAAACTTTTTTGCTTTCAGGTAATCCGCCATGAAAAACATGGACCGTTTTTCATGGCCTACGGTAAAGGCTGCCCCGCTAGCCGCATCCTCAGAATTCTTTAGCAGTAACCCGCAATCATGAAAATAGGCACTATAGAGCGCTTTACTTAACGTTTCTTTAGAAACAGGCCACCCGTCACAATGCAGCCCATGAAACAACCTCACCGTTGCCAGCACTACACTGTGTGTATGATCCAAATTATGATATTTTGTGTTACTCTGTCGATAGTCAGGATGCTCACCGGCAAAAATCAATCCAATTTCCCGATGCAACTCAATGACAGGTTCCCTGTTAAAGTCCGGTATCATTAAGGTAAGCACAGCAAGAATCTCATCCAGAGGATCGTCTGTGAAACCGGAGTCAAGCAGCTTTGTCAGGAAAAGATTGTCCATCTATGCGATAAAGAAGCCTTAAAAAAAGAAAAAGAGTAACCTGAAATTGCAGGACAAATTCATTCCTGCTTTTGTAATACCACTGACCAGTCTAGCTTGTTCTTTGTCATATTGCAAACAAGGATCCAATTAAAGCATACTCTACTCAAAGGCCAATGCCTAAAGCTCAGAACTGATCAGAGTTTCTTCTTACTCAAAATAAATGCACTTCTGAGCGCAATATGCCGCAGCTTCTTCCACTTTATCAGTCACTTCTGCTTCTGAATCAAGAAGAACGGCTTTTTCTCCATCATCCATGGCAAACACTTCCGGACAGATCTCCACACAAGATCCGCAGCCATTACATTCATAGACATCAATTACAATAGATTTGCCAATCATATGGTCTAACTCT
Source organism: Desulfocapsa sp. (assembly GCA_029932055.1). GTDB lineage: Bacteria > Desulfobacterota > Desulfobulbia > Desulfobulbales > Desulfocapsaceae > Desulfocapsa. The sequence continues at coordinate 19,513 of JAOZQU010000004.1, read as the reverse complement.
CCAAAGCATCCTTCGTAAAATTCCTATCAGGCTCCACAGGATAGCATCCATTAAAACAAGCCAGACAAAAATCCTCAGCCGCAAGGCCCGTGGCCTCAACCAGCCCTTCCAGACTGAGATAATGGAGTGAATCCAAACCAAGAAGAGCAGCGATTTTCTCCACTGAGTGCTGGGCTGCAATGAGCTGATCTGATGAAGGAAAATCAATCCCGTAATAACAGGCAAAGCGGGTAGGAGGGCAGCTCACCATCATGTGAACTTCCTTGGCACCTGCTTCCCGAAGAGCCTTCACCCGGCTTTTGCCGGTAGTTCCACGGATGATGGAATCTTCTACAATAATCACTCGTTTATCCTTTAATAAGGCCCGAACAGGATTAAGTTTTACCCGTACATTAAAGTCGCGCATGGACTGAGTGGGCTGGATAAATGTTCGTCCCACATAATGATTTCGGATCATACCCATCTCCAGAGGAATGCCGGATTCCCTGGAAAAACCAATGGCTGCATAGTTCCCTGAATCGGGAAAAGGCATAATAAAATCTCCCTTCACACCAGATTCACGGGCAAGCACTTCACCCATTCGCTTGCGTGCCTCATAGACATTAATACCAAAAATATCAGAATCAGGACGTGCAAAATAGACCTGTTCAAAAATACAGAAACTCCTTTTTTGTTTGGGCCAGGGAAAGATAGAACGCATTCCGGTTTTATCGATGATGAGAACCTCTCCAGGCTCAACATCACGAACATACTCTGCCTCAACCAGATCCAGCGCACAGGTCTCGGAAGCCACCATCCAGGCACCATTATTCAGTCTACCAAGACAAAGCGGTCGAAACCCTCCGGGATCCCGAACAGCAATCAGGGTATCCCCTGTCATCAGCAGGATTGAATAAGCACCTTTCAAACAGAAAAATGATTCAATAAGTGCCCGCTCCAAACCAAGCTGGGTGGTGCGAACCATGAGATGCAGAATCACCTCACTATCCATTGAGGTCTGAAAAATTGACCCTTTTTCCTCAAGATCCCGACGCAATTCCAGGGAGTTGACCAGGTTTCCATTGTGTGCCACAGCCAAAGTGCGCCCTCTATGTGTTACCAGCAAAGGTTGTGAATTGGTCACATTAGAAGTACCTGTGGTGGAGTAACGTACATGTCCCATTGCCATGGACCCCGGTAACCCCTGAAGAATGTCTTCTGAAAAAATCTCAGGGACAAGCCCCATGGCTTTATGAATCGAAACTTTGCCATTGTCCGAGGCTACAATACCAGCACTTTCCTGCCCCCTGTGCTGCAGAGCATATAGGCCGAAATAATTCAACTTGGCAGCATCCTCATGGCCAAAAATACCGCAGACTCCACATTCATGCTTTGGGCGTACGTCTTCCAAGGTGTGTACACTAATACTATCCATGAAATATTCCTTTGTTTGTCTAACAAACCACTGGGCTGTATAAAACTATGAAAAAAGGGAAAGGCACAAAGAAACGATTATCTTTGTGCCTTTTGTCAAAACCTGATAAAAAACATTTATAATAAGTTTCATTGAAATTCAACAATAAAGCACCTTTTGTACTTTTTTTCTGTTAACTTATTTATAATTATTCAGGTAAAAGCTGGTAATTTGCCTAACCACCGTTCTGTAACTTATTTAATTCAAAAAAATCGCAAGTCAAATACCTAAACTAAATTTCCAACCATGATTAAACTTACATCCACAGTAAAAGCCTCAGGCTGAGCAGCCAAACTCGGCCCAGGGGACCTGAGCCAAATACTCTGCGGCATTAACCTGCCTAAAAATGAACGCTTAATTGTCGGAGCCGAAACCTGCGACGATGCCGGGGTTTATCGTCTCAATGACGAAACGGCTCTCATCCAGACACTGGACTTTTTTACTCCTATAGTTGACGACCCGTATCGTTTTGGCCAGATCACTGCAGCCAATGCTCTAAGCGATGTGTATGCCATGGGAGGCACACCTCTGCTTGCCATGAATATTCTCGCCTGCCCCATAAAATCCATGGATGCCAATATCTTCCGGGAAGTGATTAAAGGCGGATTATCCAAAGTGGAAGAAGCAGGAGCTCTGCTGGTGGGCGGTCATTCAATAGAAGATGAAGAGCTGAAGTATGGTCTCTCAGTGACTGGCGTTGTCCATCCGGATCGGGTTCTTTTAAACAGCGGTGCAAAACCGGGAGATCATTTAATTCTCACAAAACCCCTTGGCACAGGCATTCTCTCAACAGCCATCAAAGGGAATCTGGCGGATTCGTATACTGAAGAATACATTACAGAGATCATGGCCACCCTGAATCGTGTTCCGGCAGATATAGTCGAAGAATTACGAAACAAAGGGCATAAGGTTCATGCCTGTACTGATATCACTGGCTTTGGCCTGCTTGGTCATCTCCATGAAATGATGATAGCATCAGGAGTCAGCGCACGATTATTCCGAGATCAGATCCCGCTTATCGAGCAATGTATTGATTTCATCAATATGGGTATTATTCCGGAAGGGGCCTATACAAACCGTAAATTTTATTCCAAATGGCTGAGCAGTAACAACAAAGGTGACGATGCAATGGAAATGACCCTGGTCGATCCTCAGACATCGGGCGGCCTGCTCATCGCTGCACCACCAGGAACATGCAGAGAAATCATCAATAGCCTGAAAGAAATTGACTATCCTCTCAGTTATGCCGACCTGGGTGAAGTTATGAGAGGAGAAGCGGGAACGGTGGAGCTGATGTAATTACACTGAAACAACAGCAAGCAACAACTCTGTCAAGCTGGTGAGGTCTTTTAAATCAAGACATTCGTCAGTGGTATGAACCTTATCCATACCTGTTGCGATAATAGCTGTTCTCAGGCCATAGCTATTGAAGATATTAGCATCTGAGCCACCGCCTGCAACCTGAAATACAATCTCACGCCCCAGAGCATCTCCTGCCTGCTGCACCCGGCCTATTACGGGTTCATCATCTTCCAGCCGCATGACCGGATACTCTTTCTCGACAGTGATTTCAACTGATGGCTGCCTGCTGTTTCTGCTCTGTGCCGACCAGCCCCTTACAACATTACGAAATGTGGTTTCAATCTCTTTTGTATATGCTTCAAGCTTTTCAGGAGAATGGGAACGAACCTCCCCTTCCATTGTAATAAGATCCGGAACAATATTGGTTGCCACGCCACCATGGATCAACCCGAAGTTTGCCGTAGACTGCTCATCCAGACGACCAAGACGCAGATCTGCAATGGCTCGGGCCGCCAGGCAAAACGCAGAAACACCCTGTTCCGGGTTAAGCCCGGCATGGGCAGCAATACCGTGCACCTCAACTTTCAATCGATTGGCTGCGGGAGCCCCCACAATCACCCTGTCAATACCTGTTGAATCAAGGGCATAGCCGTATTTTGCCTGAACAAGACTGTGATCAAGAGACTTGGCTCCAAGAAGACCAACTTCTTCGCAGGTGGTAAGTAAAATCTCCAATGGCCCATGTGGCAGATTGCTTTCATTGAGAACCCGAACCAACTCAATAAGTCCGGCAATACCGGATTTATCATCACCGCCAAGAACAGTATTTCCCCTGGAAGTAAATGCATCCCCTGTTCGAAGCACTTTTACACCACGCCCAGGCTCCACCGTATCCATATGACAGGCAAAAAAAAGCGGCTCCTTTTCCACAGTTCCAGGAAACCGAACAATCAGGTTCCCGCAATTTGCCCCTGTTTTCTTTGCAGAATCATCCTCAACAACCGATTCCGCACCAAGGGTCGTGAAAAGTTCAGTCAGGTAATCGGCAACACCTCTTTCATCCCGGGAGGGGCTGTCGATTTCACAAAGCTGTATAAACGTCTCTGCCAATCGTTCCCTGTCGATGAATTTATTACTCATTTGTTTTTGATTTTTTTATTGTCTATTGGCAAGAAGAACAACAGCATGACAACTGACGCCCTCCATTCTTCCGGTAAAGCCCATTTTTTCTGTGGTTGTAGCCTTCACATTCACGCATCCTTTGGCGACTCCACAGGCCTCTGCCAGAATTCCCTTCATTTCGGGTATAAACGAAGCCAACTTTGGTTTCTGACAAACCATGGTAATATCAGCATTTGACAACACAAAGCCACGTTCCTCTGAAAGAGTTGTCACTCGTTTAAGCAGTTCAATGGAGTAGATATTATTAAATTGCTGATCCGAATCCGGAAAATGAGATCCGATATCTCCAGCACCTAAAGCACCTAAAATGGCATCGCAGAGAGCGTGGGTCAGGACATCGGCATCAGAATGCCCGGCAAGCCCCATCTCAAAGGGAATCTTCACTCCGCCAAGCACAAAGTCACGATCTTCAGCGAACCGATGAGCATCATAGCCATGGCCTATTCGTAAAGAACAGGTATCTTTCTGCATAATTTTTTCTGCAATTATGAGATCATCCGGTCGGGTGATCTTGATATTGGTTTCAGAACCCTCCACAAGATGAACAGGAATTCCAGTAAGTTCCAGCAGTGAAGCCTCATCCGTTACATCTCTGTCACCTGCTGCCTCATAAGCCGCCAGCAAAACTGAAAGACGGGCAGCCTGTGGTGTCTGGGCCTGCCAAAGGTTTTCCCGGTCAACAGTATGAAGTATACAATTGTCAGCGTCACTCTTTTTCAGGGTATCTTTAACAGGCACTGCAGCAATGGCTGCTCCATAGCTAGAGACAGCATCACAGCAGCGAGTAATCAAATCGCCACTCACTAAAGGACGTGCACCATCATGAACCAGGACAATATCCACATCGTTATCAAGGATATCAAGACCTGCCTTTACAGAATCCTGACGACGCCTGCCTCCTGCAATCACCTGCAGAGTCTCCCCTGTGAGATCATATGTTCCAAGGAGATGGGACGTGGAATCAACCCTGTCAGCAGGCACAACAACTACGATTCTACGAATACAGGAGGCAAGAACAAACTGTCGAACAGTGTGGACAAGAATGGGAACGCCGGCAAGGAGATGATACTGCTTAGGGTGATCAAGCCCCATTCTACTACCGCTTCCGGCAGCGGGAATTATGGCAGCAGCTGAGGACATTGAAAATAGGCACAATAAAGTTGAGAGAGCAAACGTGGTAATACTCTTACAAAAAATGGAGTGGGCTATAAGCCGAATTCTGTACAATCATGGTCATTTCACTGGGATGCCGGTCACCCGGCACCTCTTGCAACCTACCCGAAGACTTCAGACGGGCAGCCTGTGGGGCGTCTTCCTATTTGGTCTTGCTCCGGATGGGGTTTACCCTGCCCTGCATGTCACCATGCAGGCGGTGAGCTTTTACCTCGCCATTTCACCCTTACCGAATCCGAAGATGCGGCGGTATCTTTTCTGTGGCACTTTCCGCCGGTCGCCCGGCGTTCGCGTTACGAACCATCCTGCCCTGAGGAGTTCGGACTTTCCTCTCAGGCCTTAAAGACCTGAGCGACCATGCACCCACTCCACTAGTCTTTATAGTTAGTATCAACTAAAAATAAAACAATTTTTTTTCTACTTTTCGACTCTTTGTAAACGTTTGATAAACTCGTAGATAGCGTAGACTTCGAAAAGTCCCCTGCACCGTCATTCCCGCGCAGGCGGGAATCCAAAAATTGTTAAAATGACTAAATTCCAGCCTACGCGGGAATGACGGGATAGAGAAAAGTTTGACTTTTTACGAATCCATGAAAGTTTACCAATGCCTTAGATTTGATCATTTGTTCCCTGGCGTAATAGTTTGAGCTATACGACAGGGGGCAAATAATCGAATATGAGGTGCTGGTGAACTCTTACTCTTCTTCAACTGGCTCGTGATACATAATCCGCTGACAGGTGGGACAGTCAAAATGCTTATCCGCACGAAGCAGGAGATTATACTGCTGGGGTGGAATAGCCATGAAACAGCCCTGACACACACCTGCAAGCACATTTACCACTCCCAGACCATTGCGATGCTTGCGCAGGTTGTCATATTTTTTCAAAAGAGGAGCTTTTAACTTTTTCGCCTGAGCATTGCGCTTCTTTTCCTGAGTCTTTTTTCTTTTATTAATCGCGGTAATGGCTTTTTTTACTTTTTCCGTTTCTTCCAGCAACAATTCAGTTTCGCCTTTGCAAAGATTTTTATTCTCTTCTATCTCTGCAGTCAATTGCTCCACTTCTTCCATGATGGCAACAACTTTTTCCTCTTTTTCCTTCACACCCTTTTTTCCGTCCTCAATCTCTTTTAACAGGGCTGTCTGTTCACGTCCGGTCTGAACCTGCATCATTTTGGACTGGCGATCCTTCACATGCACCATTTCGTCAGCGACTTCCACTTCCAGCATGCGTCGTTCTTTCTCCAGGGTTTCTATCTTTGCCTGAAGGCTTTCAATGGTTGCCTCTCGGTCGGAGAGTTCAACACTTTTCTGATCAAGAGCCGCCTGCTCTTCGTTAATTTCATCATCGATCCCATCAATATCATGATCAATTTTCTGCAGCAGGGTGAGTTGGACAATTTCTTCGTTCAAGGCTGTTCTCCTAATATATGTTTAAAAATACTTTATTTATTTAATAATCATTTTTATGTATAAACGTAAAAGCTGGTTTTTCCAATTTACTCTGAAGGATCTGTACATCCCAGCCTGCCTGTCTGGCCTGGATCTCCAGTTTTCTACCAAGTAGCGCCATGGCCGGATACTCGGTGGCAAAATGTGTTCCGTCAAGAATACAAAAACCCGCATCTTCTGCCCAACGAGCTGTTGAATGCTTTATTTCTGAGGAAAGATATACATCTGCTCCACTTTTGAATGCATCTTCGGCAAGATCAGAACCACTACCACCACATAAGGCCACTGTTTGTACCTGCCGGGGCGGCGTACCGGCAATTTGCACAGTATTACTTTCAAGTGCTGAAAAAACATTTTGCATAAAGGCGGAAAAAGGCAGGGGTGTCAAATAACTCCCGATTCGCCCCAAACCTTCATTCCCATTCTCTGATGAATCCAAAGGACGTAGGGGAGACAACACCCCGTCAAGACGTAAAAGTGCGGCAAGGGCGTCACTGACCCCTTCCACAGCACTATCAAAATTAGTATGACAGGCAATGACATTTATTTTATGTACAAGGGCCTGTTCAAGAAAGGCTCCCGTTGGAGTGGAGGTATTAACAGAGGGAAGTGGATGGAAAATACAGGGGTGGTGAGTAATCAGGGTGTCAGCACCACAACTGACAGCTTCTTCAAAAAGCGAAAGACTGGGGTCAAGTCCTAGAAGCAGAGAGCGGGTTTCTCTTTGCAAATCACCAATAAGCAAACCCACATTATCCCAGCTTTCGGCAAGCCCAAAAGGGGCAATACGCTCCAGCCCCTGCAGAATGTCAATAACCTTCACATTCATTACAGCCCCCTGCCTAATATACTAATATCAAGCAATAAAAAAAGGTACAGCCCTCTCGGGTTGTACCTTTGGATTTCTGGCTTCCTAAAGCAGGATTCTTTACCGGCTTCAGCAATATTGAGTATGGAGGGTGAGGCAGCCTGCCTCTCTCTATCTGGGAAAGGGTCTATTCTTTTCAAGGAACCTGATTATTAAGGGCAGATTCTATATAAAAATGGTGGGCGCAGTAGGATTTGAACCTACGACCGACCGGTTATGAGCCGGTGGCTCTACCAACTGAGCTATGCGCCCGCTCCGGCATCAAACTTATCATATAAGAACAGCTGCAGAAAAATGTCAACAAAAAAAGCCTTGCTTCAATAAATTTTCTGAAAAACAATTTATCCGGAAGAAAAGGTTGCTCTCTTTTCTTCCGGATTGAAAGAGCGTTAAATGCACAGTATAAGAAAGAGACACTCTTGACTGGAATGGAATGTCAATTTTGAGTTAAAAGATAAAGACAAAGCTACCAGCCTGATGACTTTCACCACCAAAAAATTTCTCGGAGTCCATATTTCGTGATTTATAATAATCTTCTTTTTTTCCTCATTGCCATCTTTCTCTTTACCATGACCAGTGGCACAGAGACACCTCTGTTTCCATTCCCTGTTGCCTTGCTGTTCTTTTCAGCTCTTCTTTTCCTTTATGACCGTATTGCCAGACGCCTTTTCACAAAAGCCATCAGGAACGGATCCGGTGCATATTTTGACACTGAAAAACGTCTTTCTCTGCTGGCGTTAATCTTCTACTCTGCAGCGCTTTTTTCCTGTGATCTCCACTACTACCTTGGTCCGCTGTCATTAAATGGCCGATTCTCATCATTCACGAATATCGGTGGCCTTCTCTTCTTTTTTCTTTTTCTGCTCCTTATGTGGCGCCGATCAAAATCGGCCTACGAAGCTATATTCCACCGCAGTTACACCACAACTGCTTTTCTTATTTACAACAGTAAAACCAATCTGCCCATTATTCTTCCCTGGATTTTTCTCTCGCTGGCCTACGATTTTCTGGCTCTGCTGCCATTTCCAAAGCTTGAGATATTTCTGAACTCTGGATCTGGTGAATATGTTTCCTTTATTCTTTTTATGCTCCTGATTATAATCTTTTTTCCACCGCTGGTACGCAGACTCTGGGGCTGCACCCCTTTTCCACAAGGCCCGTTACTTGACCATCTACAGGATTTTTTCAAAAAACAACATTTCTCAGCCCAGATTTTTACCTGGCCCCTTTTTGAAGGCAAAGTAATAACGGCTGGAGTTATGGGTATAATTCCAGGCCTCCGTTATGTTATGATTACCCCTGCTTTGCTGGAACATCTGTCACTGGATGAGCTTGACGCTGTTATGGCTCACGAAATCGGCCACATCAAGAAAAAACATATGCTGCTCTACCTCATGATCATTGCAGGTTTTTCCATTCTTGCGGGATTCATTCTGGAGCCATTTACCTTTTTCCTTCTTTCCAGAGATTTTTTCTATACATTGCTTGGATTTTCAGGGCTCACTGCAGAAAATATGCTCACTGTAATCATGGCAGTTATCATCCTTGTACTTATGGTGCTCTATTTTCGGTTTTTATTTGGTTATTTTATCAGAAACTTTGAACGCCAGGCCGACCTTCATGTCTTTAAAGCCATTGGCAGCAGCCATTCCATAATATCCGCATTTGAAAAGATCGCCGTTCTCTCCGGAAACACCAGAGATTTACCCAGCTGGCATCATTTTGGTATAGGCCAGCGTGTTGATTATCTGGAAAAATGTGAGGCGGATTCTTCCTGGATTCGCCGCCACAATCAAAAAGTATGGCTGAGCCTGCTCGCCTATATTCTGGTCGTGGGGCTTACTGCCTCCGGGCAGAGTATGCTCCCGACGGACTCATGGAAGACACTCTATGAAGAAAAATACACAGAATATGTCCTTGATCAAAAACTCATGCGAGAACCGGACAAGGCACTGTGGCTGACCATTGCAGGCGACCTGATGCAACACAAGAAAATGGAAAAAAAGGCCCTTGCTGCATACGAAAAAGCTCTTGTACTGGAACCATCAAACCCCAAACTACTGAACAATCTTGCCTGGCTCCTGCTGACCAGCGACAACCCGGAACTACGTGATCCGCAACGTGCACTCGACCTTGCCCGCCTGGCTGCCATGCAGGTTCCTGCCGGCCATGTCCTTGACACTTTGGCCACTGCATACTGGGCAAATGGTTTTGTTGACAGAGCAATTGATACCGAGGAGCAGGCCCTGTTTGTTGAACCCGGAGAAGGGAGGTATTACCGCGAACAGATCAGAAAATTCAGTGATACCAGATATGATTCCGAGACAAAGCCAACAACAAGGGAACAAACTGGAGAATGAAAAACATCATACTTAAAAAAACAAGAATTTCATATCAGGAGATACTTTAAATGCCATTATTAGGAGCCCATGAATCCGTGGCTGGTGGCCTGCATCTTGCCTTTGATCGAATAAGGCAGGTGGATGGAGCTGCCCTGCAAATCTTCACTCGCAATCAAAGACAGTGGAATCCGGTACAGGTCAGTGATGAAGAGCAAAAACTTTTTGCTGATGCCTGGCAGAAATCGCCTGACATGCCCGTTGCCTCACATGCTTCTTATCTTGTCAATCTGGCATCCGGTAAACCGGATCTCGCCGAAAAATCCATTGCTGCCTTTGCTGACGAATTGCAGCGTTGTGCATTGTTGAAAATTCCTCTGGTGGTCATACATCCCGGATCCCACGGTGGAGATGGTGTTGAAATCGGACTTGAACGATTTACGCAAAATCTTGACCTGGCACTGGAACGTGCCGACAATACGGTGACGGTACTCCTCGAAACCACTGCCGGCCAGGGAACTGGGCTAGGCAGCCGATTTGAGGAACTTGCTAGAATTATTGAAAACTCCAAATATCATAAAAAAATAGGCGTCTGCGTGGATACCTGCCATATTTTTGCTGCCGGCTATGATATCCGTAGCCCGAAAAGCTATCAGGCAACCATGGACGAATTTGACAGTCTGGTTGGTATAGAAAGAATCAAATTCTTCCACCTCAATGATTCAAAAAAAGGTTTGGGAAGCCGTGTCGATCGGCATGAGCATATCGGTCAGGGAGAAATCGGCATCGAAGGTTTCAGAAATCTGCTGAATGATCCCCGTTTTGCCAATCACCCCATGACCCTGGAAACGCCTAAAGGAAAAGATCTGCAGGAAGATCGGGATAATCTCTCTACTTTACGGGGGCTTCTTGTCTTGTAACATTGCTTTTTGACTAAAAGCTTATCCGAGAATAGCAATTTTTTCTCAAATCGAGGCATTTTGAAAAAATAAGCGCAGATGCCCTGTAGGAAACACCCAAACTACGGGTACAAGTGCCCTTGAGGTGCATACAGTTGACATTTCGAGCATTATTTTTTCAAAACAACGAGATAAGCGTAGACTTCGAGAGTTGAGGAGAAAGGACACTTGTACCCGTAGTTTGGGTGTTCTCGGACACGCTCCTAGCTTAGACAGAAATGCTCATTTGTTAAGCCTGCCCCCTGCCTTGCAAAAAATTGACAAATAGGATCGTAACCATTATTGTTTGACCATAATGACCATAATGACTCAATTCAATATGCTGGAGAAAAAATATGCCAAAAGTATCTGTAGCAAATGCAAAAAGCCATCTGTCTGAGCTTATCGCTAAAAGCTCCTTTGGGCATGAACGCTTTATAATAACACGAAGGAACAAACCAGTTGCTGCTCTCGTAAGCCTTGAAGACCTGCAGATCATCGAACAACATGAAGAGCGTCAGGGATTAATAAGTGTTGCCGGAAAGTGGTCTAATTTTGAGGAAGTCTCTTCTTCCCTTGAGGATCTTCGTTCATTACGTGGATCTGGTGGAAGCGGTCGAAATGTTTCTCTTTGATACAGATATTATAACTAATGTTTTAAAGAAAAAGCCATCCAAGCGTTTGTTAAAACACCTTGCTGCTGTACCAAATTATGAGCAGTTTATTTCAACCATAACGATTAGTGAGATTGTCTACGGTGCAGCTAAAAGCGACAGACCCGAATTCCACTTACATAATCTGGAAACGATACTCCTTCCATCGGTAAATGTGGTTGGATTTGATTCTAAAGCTGCCTATATCTGCGGTCAACTTCGTGCTGAACTTGAGAAAAAAGGAACACCTCTTGACCTTGCCGATCTTGAAATTGCTGCTATTTGTATAGCTGGAAATTTCACGTTGATAACCGGGAACACCAAACATTTCGCCCGAATCAATACCCTTCGTCATGCAAACTGGCTGTGATTCTGAAAATGCCCTGAAAATTCATATTCAACAATCTATATATCCCTATTGAACAGTACAGTGGATTTGGACAGTCAAGAAACATCTCAACCTTAGCATTGATCTCACCATTTAATCTTGCCCGGTAACATCATATCTTTTCTTCATTTGAACCTCATTTTCCAGCATTTGTCGCAAATTGACAAACACCCACGGTGATGTGCAATTATATTATCTCCTGAAAGCGATAAAGAATAATTTAAGAGGAGAACAAAATGAAAAACTTATTCCTCACTACATTTGCAATTTCAACTGTATCTGCTTCCACTGCAAACGCCAATGTATCTCATGGCTATTTCAGATAAAAATCTTTCAGATACTACGCCAGAGTATGAAGATGTTGTGTACATAGGCATGACCAACTCCCAAAAAGGACTAAAAGGCAGGTGGCAATAGAACCAACGACACTACAGCTACCCCCAAATCGTGTTTTAGGGGAGTGGTCGGATAATTTTCATAACGCTCTTCTCTGACGCCAGTGCAATAGCTCCGATAACTCCTCCGGTAAGCAACTCAGCTAAAATACCCGGCATAAAATGCAACGCGTCATGGATCTGATGCACATTGTGCATAAAAATGCCACCTGCAACAAGCAGCATTGCTAAGGTTCCAATAACAGTTAATGCGCGAATAACCAGGGGTAGTGCTTGAACAAGGAGTTCTCCGGCTTTACTCAATATTTTCCGACTATCACCAGCTATTTCGATGAGCTTAAACCCCACATCATCCAGCCTGACTATCATAGCAACAATACCATACACCCCTACTGTTGCCAGCAATGCAATAATTGATACAACAACAATTTGTATTGGGAGGCTACTTTCGACGACAGTACCCAAGGCAATAATTATGATTTCAATTGAAAGAATAAAATCAGTTAGAATAGCCGATTTTACTTTCTTCTTTTCCAGTTCCAGTATCTCTTCTTCTGTGAAATTTTGTATAACTTCTGTTTTCTTTTTATAGGAATGCGGGAAAAGAAATTCATATATTTTTTCAGCACCTTCAAATGCCAGATAAATTCCTCCAAGCATTAAAATTGGTACAATAATCCATGGAACAAAAGCACTAAGTAAAAATGCAAAAGGTAAAATCATCAGCTTATTAAAAAGAGACCCTTTGGCAATAGCCCATAACACGGGAATTTCCCGTGAAGCAACAAATCCCGATGCCTTTTCCGCATTCACCGCAAGGTCATCACCCAGTATTCCTGCCGTTTTTTTTGTAGCAATTTTAGTCATTGCTGCAGCATCATCTAAAAGCGATGCGATATCATCAAATACTGCAAAAAAGCCTGTTGCCATTCTGTTGTCCTTTAGTACCTTATAAATTCTTTTCGTATTTTTTTGAAAAGAATTTGGTGAAGGTACTTATGCCGGCTTACCGTTCATCACCGGTGTTAGGGGATCCTCAATAAGTCTTTCGGCCGTGACTGGAGAAGTTATAAATTATTCCTGACACCACTCATAGGCATTGCGAAACATCTGCATCCATGGCGACACAGTAAGCCCTTTCATGTCCTCCGGCAGATAATGTGCCTGCCAGGCAAGAAAAACGCGTTCCGGGTGGGGCATCATTGCAAGATGGCGTCCATCAGGAGTACAGAGTCCGGCAAGGCCACCCGGGGATCCATTGGGATTAAAGGGATACGATTCCGTTGCCTTGCCATCATCATCCACATAGCAGATCGGTGCCAGATTCTCTGCAAGCACACGTTCTTTCACCCCACTGTCGGGAAACGAGAGATGCCCTTCGCCATGATCCACATGGATACCAAAGACCAGCCCTTCCATGCCTTTGAGCATAAGAGCCGGGCTTTTCCCAACCTTTACCGTACTCCAGCGGGATTCGAAACGACCTGAAAGGTTATGGATAAAACGGGGTTGTTTCTCTGCGCCTATGTCCTGCCAGGGCACCAGCCCGAGAAGACCGAAAAGCTGGCAGCCATTGCAGATACCGAGACTGAATGTGTCGGTACGTTCATAAAATTCATGGAACATCTTTTTCAATGTATCATTAAAGCGGATGGTGGCAGCCCATCCTTTTGCTGATTCCGGAACATCTGCGTAAGAAAACCCACCTACTGCCGCAAGACCCCGAAAATCATCCAGTGTTATTCGTCCGGCAAGGAGATCACTCATGGTGATATCCCAGGGCTCAAATCCTGCTGCATAAAAGGCGGAGCTCATCTCACGATCTGAATTTGATCCCTCATCCCGGAGAATGGCGACTTTTGGTTTGTCTGTCTTTGTGAGAAACTCGGCAGGTGCAGATTCCGGCGTGAAGCTGAGATTATAAGTCGGACCTTTGCGGTCGTAACAGTTTTTCTTCTCCTGGTCTGCACAATCCGGGTTTATCTGCAAGCGTTCGAGCTGATAGCTTGTCTCTTCCCAGTTTTCCCGGAGCAGACGCATATCCTCATCAAGCACTGTTGCGCCGTTCATCTGGATATGGATTTTCTTCTCCGCCACACTACGCCCAAGAACCACGGAAGACACATCGTGCTTGTCAAGGAGTTCCTGCAAAGCAGCAAGATCATCGTCTCCACACTCCAAAACCAGCCCCAACTCTTCAGAAAACAGTGTTGCCAATACTGAATCAGCTGATTGCAGCTCCAGCTCCAGACCGCAATTTCCGGAAAAAGCCATTTCCAGAACCGTGGTTATCAATCCACCATCACTGCGATCATGGCCGGACAAAAGCAGACCTTTGGCTATTGCCTCCTGCACCGCAAGAAAGGCCTGCTTTACTAATTTTGGATCATCCATATCCGGGCAATCATTGCCCAGGCTGGATCTGGTCTGAGCGAGTGCTGATCCGCCCAGCCTGTTATGTCCACTGCCAAGATCAATAAAGAGCAGTGACGACGCACCAGCCCGTTTCAAATCCGGGGTAACAACTTGAGTAATATCACTCATGGCCGCATAAGCGGATATGACCAGCTCACGGGGTGATTTGACTGTTTCACCCTCTACTATGGTGGCCATGGAAAGGCTGTCCTTCCCGCCATCCACTGCCATGCCCACAGCAATCATGGCATCACACATACCTTTGGCTGCGTCAAAAAGTGCAGCTCCCTCACCGGGCAATTTTGGCGCCCACATCCAGTTGGCAGAACATTTCACCTGCTCCAAGTCATCAATGACTGCCCACACAAGGTTAGTCAGGGATTCTCCCACTGCCATTCTGGCACCTTTTGCCGGATCAACAAGCATCTTGATTGGCTGCTCACCAATGGCTGTTGCGCCACCACTCATACTGAAATGAGATTGGGCAATGACTGCCACATCACTCACCGTGAGCTGCAAAGGGCCGCAACACTGCTGCCGGGCAATAAGGCCGGTCACGGCACGATCCACCTTGTTGGTGAGAAAACGCTTGGAACCAACTGACACCAGACGCAGCACATCATGAAGTGCATCACGTACCGTGAGATCATCAGGTAACTCTAAGGGCTGTAACTGCGGATTGCTGCGACTGTCTTCAAAGGTTTTCACCGGAATATCACCAAGAAGCTCAGAGAGATCAATGTCCACCGGAATAGAGTCATCGAGCTCATCATGAACAACAAACTGCAGGTCTCCAGTCACTTCACCAAGCACCTCGCAACCCACTTTTTCCCGCTCACATATGGCCTGGAACTGCTCAATATTTTCAGGGCTGATCAGAAAACCGTTCCGTTCCTGATACTCTGCCACATAAATTTCAAGAACCGACATGGTGGGATCCCCCACCCGCATTTTACGAATCTCGATACGGCCGCCTGAATGTTCCACCAGTTCTTTCAACACATTGGCAGGACCGCCGGCACCCTGATCATGGATGACATCGATGAGTGTCTTGTCGCCCATCTCATTACAGGCGCGGATAACACGGTTCATCTTCTGTTCCATCTCCGCGTCACCACGTTGCACGGCATTAAAATCAAGTTCTGAAACATTTTCGCCCTGGAGCATGGAAGATGCAGCCCCACCGCCAAAACCGACACGGTATGCAGGGCCACCCACCTGCACGATTTTCATGCCTTTCAGCTCTTTGTCTTTATCTATGTGGCGATCATCAATCTGACCGATACCGCCGGTGAACATGATGGGTTTCAAAAATCCCCAGCGTTCTCCATTACCCAGTCGCAGATCAAACGAACGGGTAAAACCCTGGATCATAGGCTCGCCAAATTTATTACCGTAATCAGAGGCTCCATTACTGGCTTCGATCTCGATTTCCAGCGCTGATGCCAGATTCTCCGGGCACTGGTATGCATTTTCCCAGGGAAGAGTGTATCCGGGGATATGCAGATTCGCCACGCAATACCCGGTTGTACCAGCCACCACAAAGCCCCCCTTGCCGGTTCCCTGAACATCACGGATACGACCGCCGGTTCCGGTTTCTGCCCCCGGGAAGGGGGCAACACCAGTGGGGAAGTTATGGGTCTCCGCGGTGAGGAGAACGTGATAGCGGACATCGCTTTCGCGTAAAGGACTTGGCAGACCAGGCTTTTGAGGCATAAGAGTATGAACATCATGCCCCTGCACAACACTGGAATTGTCCTTAAAGGCCACCAGGCTGCCCTTAGGATTTTCATTCAGGGTCTGAATCACCAGATCAAAGAGGGAATCTTTCTGCTCCTCGCCATCAATAATCTGTTTGCCACGAAAAAAACCGTGCCGGGAATGCTCGGAATTGGCATTATTGAGATCCATAATCTCCACAATGGTGGGATTACGATCATGTTTCTTGACAAAGTAATCGTAATAAAAATTACGATCCCGTTCGTCCATGGAAATACCGGGGATTTCAAGAAGCGCATCCGGCCCTTTAGCCTTCATATCTACATCATATACAGCTTCCGGTTCAATGCCGGTTTCAAAGGTGCTGAGAGGTGCAGGATATGGGCACTCTGTCATCCGGTCATGATTATCGCGGATAAATACTTCTATATCCTGCGCCGCATCTACCAGATATCTACGCGAACGTTCCACCCTGGAAACACAATCAAGTCCGGTAGCCTGACAGATGGAAACCATATTGGAGGACCAGGCAGTGGCAAAATTGAGCCTGGGGCCCATCTCCACAACTCGTTCACCGATCAGTGACGGCTCCTGTGTGACGGTATCGGCCAGAAAGCCATCGGCCAGAATCAGCTGTAGGCGCCCCTGTTCCGACTGGGACAATGGACGGCTGGATTCGATATTAAAACAGTATTCCCGATTCTCACCGGTTTTTCGATATAACTGACTGACAATGGATGGCATGAGTAGTCCCTGAAATGTGATAATTATTTTTTACAATCTTAGTTGATTCTTTTTTTATAACAGATCACCTTCAACTTGAAAAGAAAATGAAAGCTATTTGTTTCTTGATAAAGTGGTTGGAAAAGTGCAAAATATCAGAAGTACAGTTATGCAATATCTTGATATTTTTTCTGTTCGACAATGGTAAAAGGTAATTGAATGGCACTTCTGAATAGTGATGTTCTCCTTGATATACTGATCAAGAAGAATCTTATCACCACAAAACAACGACAGTTTATCACCCTTGAAAAAGGAAAACAGCGCCAGAAACTCCTCAAACAATTTGGTGCAGACAGGAAATTTGACAAAAGTTTTCCGGATCTTGTGGATATCATAGTTTCTTTCAAGCTGGACATGGGTGGTCAAAAAGGAAAAACACTTGATGAAGACACCATAATTCAAGCGGTAAGTCAGTCCTGTGGTATCCCCTTTAAAAAGTTGGATCCCCTCAATCTGGACATGGAAACGGTCACCAAGACTATTCCAAGAAACTTTGCCATAAACCACCTGCTGCTTCCCTTCAACTTCCAGAATGGAATCCTGGAAGTTGCTATCTATCACCCTGACAATAAAACGGTTTTAAACGATATTGAACAGGCTAATCAGGTAACAATAAAACCTTACCTTTCACCAAAATCAGACATCAAAAAGATTTTGGCCGAATTTTTCGGATTTCAGCGCTCAATCAGTGCGGCCGAAGATCAGTTTGGCGGGCCGGGGGTTGGCGGATCCGTGGATATCGGCAACTTGGAGCAATTTGTCAAAATCTCCTCCTCCAAGGAAATTTCCTCCTCAGATCAACATATTAAATCAGCGGTCAATCACCTTTTCAATTATGCTCTGGATCAAAACGCCAGTGATATTCACGTGGAGCCTAAGCGTAAAAGCTGCATGGTTCGTTTCCGAATAGATGGCTCACTCCACACCATCTACAACCTGCCCAAGGCTGTACATGCTGCCATTGTGGCACGTATCAAATTCCTGGCCCGCCTGGATATTGCCGAAAAACGAAGACCACAGGACGGTCGTATCAAACTTTCCCTGAGCGAAGAGAAGGAAGCCGAAGTACGTGTCTCCACCGTACCCGTCGCCTTTGGAGAAAAGGTGGTCATGCGTATTCTTGACCCGGATGTAATTTTTCAGGATCTGGATAAACTGGGTTTTTCCCAAAGAGATCGAATTGTTTATAACTCCTTCATCCAATCACCGCACGGCATTGTTCTGGTCACCGGCCCCACAGGCTCCGGTAAATCAACAACCCTTTATTCAACGCTGGAAAAGATCGCCACCCCGGAAAGAAACATCGTTACTGTGGAAGATCCTGTGGAAATGGTTTACGAGGCATTCAATCAAATTTCTGTTCAGCCTCTTATTGATGTAACTTTTTCAACCATTCTTCGTAATATTCTGCGCCAGGATCCGGACGTTATCATGATCGGCGAGATCCGCGATCTTGATACGGCTTCCCATGCTGTGCAGGCTGCCATGACTGGCCATCTTGTCTTCTCAACGTTGCATACCAACGATGCGGTTTCTTCCATTGTCCGACTGCGAGACTTGGGCTTGGAGCCATTTCTCATATCCTCGACCCTGCTCGGTTCCCTTGCCCAACGTCTGGTGCGTACTGTCTGCGCCCATTGCGTAGAATCCTTTGAGATGAAAGGATCAGAGCTCCTGAAACTTGGTTTTCCAGTGGTGGAAAAAGAGGTCTACAGCCTCAAACGCGGCAAGGGGTGCCGAAGATGCAGAGGAACCGGCTATAAAGGAAGATGTGGAATTTTTGAAATCTTCCCCCTGTCGGAACAGATGAAAAAAATGATCAGCTCTGAAAGCAATATCAATGAAATAAGACAACTTGCAATCCGGGAAGGAATGACTACCTTACGTGAAGACGCCTGGGAAAAGGTTAAATCAGGGATTACAACTTACGAGGAAGCCATGCGGGTTACCGCTGAATAAACAGAATTATGGGAAATAAGGGTACAGACAAGGCAGTCAAAATTGTCTGCAAAAACAAAAAGGCCTTCCACAACTACCATATCGATGCCAGATACGAGGCGGGCATGGTATTGCGCGGGCCTGAAGTAAAATCGCTGAGGGCCGGTAAGGCCAATTTACGCGATGGCTATGCCCAGATCGATGGCCGGGGAGAGTTGTATCTTCATAACGTCCATATTTCCATGTACAGTTTTGCCACCCACAATCCCAATGAGCCCATGCGGGTTCGCAAACTTCTGCTCCATAAAAGGGAGCTGCGTAAGCTGACTGGAAAATTAAAGGAAAAGGGCCTTGCGCTGATCCCTTTGAAGATATACTTTATAGGAAATGGCAAAGCCAAGATTGAACTCGGCCTTGCACGTGGTAAAAAACTGTATGATAAACGGGCGTCTCTGAAAGAAAAACAGAGCAACCGTGAACTGCAGCGTGTGATGCGTAACAAACAGGTTGGCTGAA
>JAOZQU010000264.1 GCA_029932055.1 Desulfocapsa sp. | reverse complement strand
AGATCTGCCTTAAACTTTCTAAGAGGATAACAAAAACAATTAACAGCTTAACAGGACTCCAAGTTCGTTTGTTTGATCTTTGCCGCCATAATAAGCTATGCGGCAAAGATCGAACGGACGAAGATGGAGTGCTGTTGAGCTGTTAATCAGTCAACAACTTCCATTTCCCTTCCACAACACATAGGAACAGCATCTCCACCCTTTAACTTCATATACTTATTACAGGTTGTGCAGACAACCGTACACTCTTCCACTGCATGATCATCAGTATATGCAGTGGTTGCCGACACTCCTTCGATATGAAATCTGGCAAGATTCTGCTTGGATGGAATATACTCCCCGATGGCAGTCATTCGTTTGTTGTCAGCAGCACAATCAACAACAACTCGCCACAGAGTTTCCATAGAAGCCGTTTCCTGCTCATTTTCCGGAAGAAATTCGACTATACTCTTATCTATTTGTATTTTCATATTTTTTCCTATGAATTAAGCAGATTGTTTGGCTTTAATTGCCTGTCCAACCTTACGGCCAAGCGCTACACACTGATCGAAATCAGCATCTTCAGGTACATACTTCACCTTGAGTCCATCATCAACAATATCAAACTTCATATCTGTCATTGATTCATTGAGCAGTTTCACAGACTCACCTGACCAGCCAAAGGAACCAAATGCAGCGCCAATTTTATTTTGTGGCCTCAAGCCTCGCATATACATGAGAAATCCTGCCATTCTTGGCAACAAACCATTATTCAACGTTGGGCAGCCAAGTATAATCGCACTTGCATTAAGCACTTCACGCATAACATCACTGCGGTGGTTATAGCGAAGATTAAGCAGCTGATAGGAAATACCTTCATCCTGCAACCCGGCGCCAACCCTTTTGGCCATCTTTTCAGTTGAATGCCACATGGTGTCGTAAACGACAAGGGCATTTCCGTCAGTCTTTCCCTGACTCCATTTATCATAAGCCTCTAGAGCCATACCGGGATTTGTGCGCCAGATAACACCATGATCCGGAGCAATCATCTTGATCTCCAGATTCATCTCTTTGACCTTGGCAATTAATTTCTTCACCAGTGGTGAGTACAAGGTCAGGATATTGGCATAATACTTTGTCATCTCTTCAAGGAGGATGGCCTGATCGACCTCGTCATCAAACCGCTCACTGGTTCCAAGATGCTCTCCGAAGGCATCGGAAGAAAAGAGAATTTTATCTTCCACAAGATAGGTAAACATGGAGTCAGGCCAATGCAGCATCCGGGTTTCAAGGAAAGCAAGGGTTTTGGCTCCAAGACTCACATCTTCACCCGGTACGGCGATCTGGTAAGGCCAGTCTTCCTGATGAAAATGCTGAAGCAGAGCTTTTTCACCCATCTTTGAACAGATGATCTTTTCCGGTTTTATCATATCTACCATATCCGGTAGACTTCCAGAGTGATCCATCTCCACATGATTAACCACGATGTAATCAATCTTTTCAGGATCAACAATCTCTTTAATCCTGGCCAGCATATCGCTTTTCAACGATTTTTTAACAGTATCAATTAGTGTGATTTTCTCATCCATGATAAGAAAGGCATTGTAGGTGGTGCCTCGATTTGTGGAATATCCGTGAAAATCACGAACATTCCAGTCTATGGCACCAACCCAGTATACATTTTCGGTAAGTTTGACTGGATTCATGGGGTATATCCTCCTGCTAAATTTGCTAAAAATTTATTATTTCAAAACCGCTTTCAATATATTTGACCATCCCCGGATGCCCAGACATATCGTCGAGCAGAGGAAGGCCTGTTTTTTCAATACTTTCTAAAACCTGCATTTTCATGGAGCAGGCCCGGCAGACTCCTTCGATCAAACCTGCGTCTTTGGCCTGGGTAAAAAGACCGTGAAGAAAATGTTCCGTTTTAATCAATTCAGGAATCAAAGTGGTTGCCTCACCTTCAATTATAATTTTACATTCATGTCCGGCAGCCTGCAATTCGAGCCCATTGAGTAACACATATTACACTTCGGAAAACTCATCTTTACCTGCCCCGCAAACAGGGCATTCGTAATCATCCGGAAGATCCTCGAAGGCCGTGCCTGCGGCAATTCCTGCGGCATCATCTCCCACAGCCGGATCATATACATAACCACAAATATCACATCTATACTTTTTCATACCACTCTCTGCTCCTTCTGTTTCAGTTTGTGCAGGTTGGCTGGCTGCTGTATTTTCTGCGTGAACAGAACCAGGTCCAGCTAAAGGCCTGAACGCTTTTACAGTTGCTCCACATACGGGGCATCGCCACTCGTCAGGAAGATCCTTGAATTGTGTGCCTTTTTTAATCTTACCCTTACGCTCTCCCCTGTCAGGATCATAAATATATCCACAGTTCATTGTTTGACACTGATACATTTCTTCTGGTGACGCCATGGCTCAACTCCCTATCTCTATAGTAAATATATAGCAAAGCTGTCTTCTGCAAGAGGAGACAGCTTCACTTACCCTATACCTTATCTCTATAAATCAGGCTTTCCATACCCCATGCAGATTACAGTAAGCTCGCGCTGTTGCTGTGTCTGCCGACACTGAAAAAGTAGTCTCTGGAGTATCGCCAGGATTTAAAAACTGCCTGTAGCACGTATCTCCGGCCATCAGTTCAATCCATTCAATATAATGGTCATCGACCATGGGGTGAGCAACACTTCCCACAGTCACGTTGAATCCCCCATTAACTTTTTCAACCACAGGGACATGCTTTTCCTGGGCAGCATCCACAGTATTCTCCACCTGCTGCTCCATGGGCGCACCACAACAGCTCATATCACCTGCTCCTGCATGCACTACTTCTGCAACATTACCACAGATATTACATTTATAAATTCCTAATTTTTCTGCCATGATACTTCCTCCACATTGGATAAATTGTTAATATTAAGTAAAATTTTACTCAGATCAGCTATTAAGCAGAGTGCTCGGAAAGATATTTAGCAACACCTTCTGCGGTTGGCTCCATGGCATCGTCACCCTTTTTCCAGTTAGCAGGGCATACATCACCATGTTCTTCGGTAAACTGCAGAGCATCAAGCATACGCAGAGCTTCACCAACACTTCTGCCAAGGGGAAGATCATTTATGAGCTGATGGCGAATTATACCTTCTTTATCAATGAGGTACAAACCACGTAAGGCAATTCCCATATCAAGAAGCACACCATAATCATCTGCGATAGACTTATCCAAGTCAGCCACTAGAGGAAACTGAACATTACCAATTCCACCATCATTTATTGCAGTATTTTTCCAGGCAAGATGACTAAAATGAGAATCAATAGAAACACCAACTATCTCACAGTTTTTCTCTTTAAATTGCGCAACAGCCTTATCAAAAGCAATAATCTCAGATGGACAGACAAAGGTAAAATCCAAAGGATAAAAGAAAAGAAGCACATATTTGCCGCGCATATCCGACAATTTAAACTCTTCATTAAAAGTATTATCAGGCATAACAGCAATTGCGGTAAAGTCTGGTGCTTCGGTGGTTACTAACGCTTTCATATTCTATATCTCCAATAGTTTTTATTATAATTTACTTCGTGTTTTGATTTTTTTTCTTACAGATTCTCAGCCAATACTTCAAAATACGCTTGCGGATGAGCACAGGCCGGACATTTCTTCGGGGCTTTGCTACCTTTATGGGTAAAACCACATTTAGTGCAGTGCCAGGTTACTTCTCCATCCTTTGCAAACACTGCATCCGCTTCAATATTGGCAATCAGATTACGGTATACAGTGGCATGCTGTTTTTCAGCAACTGCAATGGAGCGCATGGTTGCCGCAATAATGGGAAAACCTTCTTCCTCTGCAATATCAGCAAACTCGGGGTACATGGTCTCATACTCATGTTCTTCTCCCGCTGCTGCATTTTGCAGATTTTCCACGGTGCTGCCTGGAGGAGTTGCAGGATAAGCAGCAGTAATTTCAACGTCTCCACCTTGCAGAAACTTCAGCAGAGTTTTGGCATGTGCCCGCTCCTGCTCAGCTGTACGTTCAAAAATCCCTGCAATCTGTACATATCCCTCTTTCTTTGCAACTTTTGCATAATAAGAATATCTATTTCTTGCCTGAGACTCACCTGCAAAGGCAGTGACAATATTTTTTTCAGTTTTACTTCCGATCAAATTACTCATGAGTCCTCGATCTATTGGGTTATGCGTTAAGGGCAGTTTTGCCTTCGCCGGTGATTTCGTACTTGCACCTTACAGGACTTTCGACGTAGCCTTTTTTCTTCAGTGCAGTGATCCGGCAGCTCACCTGTTTGGTTTCAAGACCAGTGGCTGCAGCAATATCTTTAGACGCACAGGGTCCATCACAATTAGCCATTGC
>JAOZQU010000263.1 GCA_029932055.1 Desulfocapsa sp. | reverse complement strand
CCGTTCTCAAAACAGACACTCATATAAAAAGCCCCGTTGGGACGATTCACAAGCACCCCTTTCACATCCTTTAAACAGTCATAGGCAATATTAGAAAACTTCTCATAACGACGGATCCGCTCATCCAGATAGCTCTGATATTTTGGATGCTGGACCACCGTGGGATAAACAGACTGCGGCAGAGTGGTGGAACAGACCTCAACCATTTTAGCGTTAAGGATAGACTGGATATATTTCGCAAACATGGGATCTTTGTCCCCGTTATACACCTCTATCCAGCCACAGCGTGAACCGGGCCAGGGCATCTCTTTTGAAATACCACGCATGGCAATTGCCGGCACATCGCCAATCACAGCAGAAAGAGGAGACGTGGAAGTCCCATTATAAACAATATTGTGATACACCTCATCACAGACGATAAAGAGATCATAGCGCCTGGCAAGCTCAACAATGGATTCCAGAATAGGAGTGGGATACACTGCCCCTGTGGGATTGTCAGGATTAATAATCAGGATACCAGCCACAGCAGGGTTATACTTGATGGACTTTTCAAGATCATCAAGATCTGGATACCAGTGATTATTAGGATCAAGAATATAGGTTAGCGGCTTATCACCGGCATGGGCTGCTTCTGCCGAGGAATGAGTTGTATAGCTTGGCGTTGGCACCAGAACCCGAGCAGTCCTTTTCAGAAACCCGAAAATTTTGGAAATAGCATCACCCAATCCATTGAAGAAAAGAATATCTTCCGGATCGATCTGCGCTCCACCCAGCTTATTGGTTTCAGCTGCAATAAATTCCCGGGTGCTCAACACGCCCCTGGTGGGGCAATAGCCATAAGTAATATCCTGCATAACCGCATCTGAGACGATCTCTTTCATCCAAAGAGGAATCTCCTCACCCTTGGAAATTGGATCTCCTATATTTTCCCAGTTGGTTGACAGCCCAAGCTTCTGTAACTTCATCCCGACATTTACGATATTGCGAATCTCGTATGTCAGCTCGCCGGCACCAATATGGACGATATCTGTCCTCATCTTGTTTACTCCGTGTATATATTTTTTATATGATCAGGCTATTCAGATACCACAGCCTTTCAGCATAGTCAACCAGGGCTGATAATTGACATCAGGGGCTATCCATTTAACGCAAGTGACTACTTGAGCAGTACCTTGCTGAGTGTTACTCGTTCATTTTTGACTGCGTAGCTTATGTGGTTATAATAGTGAACGCTTATCATTCATCGTACTTATCCAGTTTCTTTTTCAGAGTCTTACGCGTAATCCCCAGCCTTCTTGCTGCTTCACTTTTGTTGCCGCCGGTCTTTTCCAAAATATCAAGAATATGCGCCTTATTCTGGGCCTCAAGAGATAGATCCTGCCCGGCCTTCCCTGGACTGTTTGTATCCAGCCCCTGTTTCTGAATGGGCAAAGGCAGACTTTTTTCAGTAAGATACTCCCCGCGCATGAGAATAACTCCGCGTTCAATGGCATTTTCGAGCTCTCGCACATTTCCTGGCCATGAGTATGAAGTCAGAAGATCCATGCATTCTGTAGTTACACAGGTAACTTCTCGCCTGTTTTTCGCAGCAAATTTACGAACAAAATGATCCACAAGCAGCGGAATATCATCTCTTCGTTCCCGAAGAGGCGGTACTGTGACAGTTACCACATTCAGACGATAGTACAAATCTTCACGAAAGTTTCCTTCCCGAACCTCTTTTTCCAGATCCCGATTGGTTGCAGCAATAATCCTGGCATCTGCATGAATGGTTTCCTGACCTCCCACACGTTGTAATTCCTGTTCCTGCAGTACCCGAAGCAGTTTTACCTGCATGGCCTGGGAAGTTTCTCCAATTTCATCAAGAAACAGAGTGCCTCCGGTTGCCTGGATAAACTTGCCTTCACGCTGTTGATCAGCGCCCGTAAAAGCGCCTTTTTCATGACCAAACAACTCAGATTCAAGTAAACCCTCGGCAAGAGCTGCACAATTCACTTTCACAAAAGGTCCATTGCTCCGTTCACTTTTGTTATGAAGTTCTGCTGCAACCAGCTCCTTTCCTGTACCGGACTCGCCATTAATGAGAACAGTAACCTCAGTAGGTGCCACATAGGAAATCATCTCAAGGAGCTCCAGCATACTGGATGAAACGCCAAGGATGGCAGAAGACTTACTCTCAGGTTTATTGTCCTTGTTTTCCTTAACTTCCTGTTTTCGCTCCTCCACCTGTTTTTTATCCACTGCCCGCTCAAGAGTCAAACGCAGACGATCAAAATCAAGGGGTTTAGTCAGATAATCATGGGCACCATGCTTAATAGCCTCAACCGCAGCATCAACTGAGGAATACGCGGTCATAATAATCACGGGTAGCGCCGGATGGGTAGCATGAATCCTTTTAAAAGCCTCCATGCCATCCATTCTGGCCATGCGCACATCCATGAGCACCGCGTCATATGCAAATTTTTGCACAGCATCCACGGCAGTACGACCGTCATCGGCTTCCACACACTTCCAGCCCCACTCTTTGAACATGGAACAGAGCATATAACGATGCACCTGCTCATCATCAACCACCAGAATGATTATCTGTTTTCCCACAATAATTCTCCTACGAGTGAATCCTTTTTAAAACACAGACCTTATTCCAGCCCGGAACCTTCATGGCATGCAAACCTTTTTCATCTTTTTTATACTGCATCTCTCTACTTTTTTCCGGAAAAACCCCACAAACACAAAAATAACTCCATACCACTTTTTCCCTTCAATTCTCTATCTATTTTGGATACCATTCTTTTATAAACTCCATCCACCGTTCTCTGAATTCAGCATTTATTGAATCAACCCACAACAAAAAAACAATAATCACCATATGCATATTACACAGGATCCCCCCCTCTCAATTCTGGCCGTAGATGATAACCCAACCACACTGCGTCATCTGCAAGCCATGCTTGAGCGCAATGACTTTACTGTACGTACAGCTGTCAACGGCAAGGAGGCCATGGATGTTCTCAATGAATATTATAATGACATTGATATCATCCTCCTTGATCGAATGATGCCTGAAATGGACGGTATCGAGGTCTGCAATGCCATGAAAGAAGATGCTAAACTTCGCTACATTCCTATTATCATGCAGACGGCAGCGAGCCAGCCGGATGAGATCAGCGAAGGAATTTCAGCAGGAAAACAGATACGAAAGCATAAACAGTTACGCCTTGAGATGGAGCGTCGGAAAATCAGCTTCGGCCTTGTACAGATCCTCAAATGTACATTCAAAACCCTGAAAGAAGCTGAAGGACTTTCTGTCTTTATGGCAAATTATTTTGAAGACCCTGATCGGACTTTGACCGGCATTTCAGAGCTTCTTGTCAATGCAGTGGAACATGGGAACCTCGGCATCAGCTACGACACCAAGAGTGAACTTGTATCCGAAAAAAAGTGGCGCCAGGAGATTTCAGAGCGGTTGGCTGACCCGCAGTATGCAGATCGCCAGGTTACTGTGATTTTTGAGCGAAAAAAAGATGCATGTTACATCCAGATCACTGACGAAGGCGAAGGATTTAACTGGAAACAGTACATGGAGGTTGCCCCCTCGCGAGCCATGCATAATCACGGCCGGGGAATTGCCATGGCCAACATGCTCTGCTTCAACAAACTGGTTTACAATGAGAAGGGAAATCAGGTAACCGGCATTATAAAAACTGATTAAGGACTCATGCAAAAATAAGATCTCTCTCCTTTCACTTTTACAGTAGCTTTCTTCGAAAAATTATAATAAGCAAAACAGGGTATCCACTTAGCGCAAGCAATAATGAAAAACCACCCTGGTTACATCGCTCTGCGGTGTAAGCAAACCATCGGCGCTCTGCGCCATAATCCGCAGCGCAAAGCAGTACAACGAAGTAACACTCAGCAAAGTACTCCCCTTTGAGTTATATGTGACAAGTTCGTAAAAATTCAAACTTTTCGCTATCCCGTCATTCCCGCCTTGCGCAGGCATGTCCGGTGTAGTTTCCGGGAATGACGGAGCAGGGAGTTTTCGAAGTCCACGACGCCATCATGTGTGAGGAAGGCGAATCGGACGAAGATGGAGTGCTGGCATCTTGCACATTTCAAGAATTTATTCCATCATTTATCTTGATGCCTCTCAGAGCCCCCCCCGTTATTTATGCACGGTTCATCCCACGCCTGTGGGGCATAGCCGTCAAGCTAATGGAAAATCAGCTTATTTCTGGTAATCCACGCCCCCGCGAAGGGGGCGACCTCATCGGTAACGTGTGATAGCGCTGGAGAGAGGTTTCAATCCACGCCCCCGCGAAGGGGGCGACATGTTAAACAAGTTAAGTCTGCTACAGGTAGGAAAGTTTCAATCCT
>JAOZQU010000061.1:3181-16168 GCA_029932055.1 Desulfocapsa sp. | reverse complement strand
TACTTGGGCTCCGCTAAGTAACTCCCGCAAATTGGATTCACTGGAAAAGCTGTGCTCCTTGTCGGGAAAAACACTATTGCGCACCTCATTATTATAATCAGCCACGGCCTCTTTAATGGTCGGAGCGAGTTTGCAGTACGTTTTCACAAATCCCGGAATAAACTTTTCAAACATTCCAAGTAGGTCATGGGTTACGAGAACCTGTCCATCGCAATGAACTCCTGCCCCAATACCAATGGTGGGAATTTGGATTTCCTCAGAAATGATTCGACCGAGTTCATCAGGTATGCATTCCAGTACCAGCGCAAAAGCCCCGGCATTTTCAAGGCCTCTTGCTTCTTCCACCATTTTCTTTGCTGATTCAATATCACGACCCTGCACCTTGTACCCACCTAGTTGGGTGGCAGTTTGAGGGGTCAGGCCAATATGTCCGATAACGGAAATACCAGCTTGTACCAGAGCCGTCACTGTTTCACAAACCTCCAGGCCACCTTCCAGTTTTATTGCATCGCAACCAGCTTCTTTCAAAAAACGTCCACCATTGAGTATGGCATCACGTTTTCCACTCTGGTAAGAACCAAAAGGCATGTCGCCGACTACAAAAGCCCCTGGGGCACCACGGCGCACGGCTGCAGCATGATGAATCATCTCGTCCATGGTTACAGGAACAGTGGAGTCATACCCCAACACCACCATACCCAAAGAATCTCCCACCAGAAGGACATCAACATCAGATGCTGCCAGCATTGAAGCCATGGCCGCGTCATACGCTGTAAGCATGGTAATTTTCACACCCTCTTTTTTCATGGCGAGGATATCAGCTACTGTTTTACGTTTTGCCATAACTCAGTCTCCCTGATCAAATAAAGTGGGTTGTCGTTTCATGCTCCCGGGCAGAGGGCGGCCAAAATGCTCGTAGGCATTCATGGTGGCCATACGGCCGCGCGGGGTTCTTGTTAAAAAACCGGATTGAATGAGGAAAGGTTCGTACACATCCTCCAGGGTATTTTTTTCTTCACAGACTACTGTGGCCAGGGTTTCGAGCCCTATGGGGCCACCCTGAAATTTATCAATAATGGAGAGCATGATTCGCCTGTCCATATCATCAAGGCCAAAGCGATCCACATTGAGCAAATCAAGAGCTTCGTCAGCAACTTTTGCTGTCACTGTGGGATGCTTTCCCACTTCGGCAAAATCACGTACCCGTCGAAGGAGACGATTTGCTATGCGTGGTGTGCCGCGGGATCTGCGACCAAGTTCAAGTGCACCTTCAGGATCCACACGCATGCCAAGGATTGCAGCAGAACGTTGAATAATCCGCACAAGTTCCTCGGGTTCGTAGAGTTCCAGTCGTAAAATCACCCCGAAACGATCACGCAGCGGCGGAGTCAGTAATCCGGTGCGGGTGGTGGCACCCACCAGAGTAAAGCGGGGAAGATCCATCTTCACTGATCGCGCTCCCGGCCCCTGACCAATAATCAGGTCGAGTTGAAAATCCTCCATGGCAGGATACAAAATTTCTTCAACAGCATGATTTAAACGATGAATCTCGTCAATAAAGAGGACATCACCTTCCTGAAGGCTGGTGAGAATGGCAGCAAGATCCCCCTGACGCTCAATGACCGGCCCGGATGTCACTTTTATTCCGGCACCCATTTCATTGGCAATAATATAGGAAAGTGTGGTTTTCCCAAGACCTGGATAACCATGAAAAAGGACATGATCAAGGGCTTCACCCCGGCCCTTGGCCGCACGGATAAAGATATCAAGGCTTTTACGTAAATGCTCCTGCCCCACATATTCATCAAGACTTTTAGGTCTCAGGGCATAATCATGACTAAGAACCTCGTCCCGAACTGGAACAGGGTCTACAAGCCTGTCATTTGCCTGGATTTCTTCTTCAAAGTTCATGCAAGTGTACGCAGTCCTTCTCTAATGAGTTCTTCAACCTTCATTTCGGAAAAAACAGTGTCCCCCACCTGTTTTTTGACCTTGGCAAGGGTTTCCCGGGCAACAGGATCGGGATAGCCAAGATTTACCAGGGCTGACAAAGCATCAAGCAAGACAGCGCCACCACTGAGAGGTGCAGCAGTCGATTGCAATACCTCAGGTATTGCCGTCTGCAGGCTACCCACCTTATCCTTCAGCTCCATGCAGAGTCGCTCTGCAGTCTTTTTGCCAACTCCAGAGATAGTGGTAAGCCCCTTGATATCTTCCATCGAAATTGCCTGACATAAAGCATCCACCTGCATTCCGGATAGAATTGCAAGGGCAAGCTTGGGACCGATCCCGGAAACTGTCTTCAAGGTAAGGAACATCTCCTTTTCCGCACGGGTGTTAAAGCCAAATAGAATAAAGGCATCTTCCCGGACATTTGTATGGATATGGAGAAAGACATCCTCACCCTTTTCAAGCAGGCGGGACAAACCTTCAGTGGACAAAAAAACTTCATAGCCCACACCATTCACATCAACCACGCACCTGTCTGATGCGATATACTGAATTTTTCCGGTTAGTGATGCAATCATTTTAAGGGCGCGGTTATCGGTTATCGGTTTTCGGTTTTCGGTGAAGACATTAGAGACATTAAAAAGCCTGGTGGTTTGCGTGACAGATGGCAACGGCCAGGGCATCTGCGGCATCGCTGCTTGGTTCTGCAGAAAGACCGAGCAGAACACGAATCATACGTTGAACCTGCCCTTTTTCCGCCTGCCCGTAACCGACCACTGCCCGCTTAACCTTTTTGGCACTGTAATCGCTCACCCCTAAACCATTCTGCATTGCTGCAACTACTGCTGCTCCCCTTGCCTGGCCAAGCTTTAAAGCTGAGTTAGCATTGGTGGCCATGAACACTTCTTCAACAGCTGCAACTTCCGGGTTGTGGAGCTGAATGACTTCATTTATCCCTTCAAAGATCTCATTCAAGCGATTGGCCAACGGAAATCGGAGTGTGGTTTTAATGACTCCGCAGGACACAAATGCAACTTTACCGTTTCCGGCATCCACAATTCCATACCCGGTAATCCGTGAACCGGGATCAATGCCTAAAATACGCTGCATATAGTTTGGGATATTTTCGGGCTGCCTTTTACAGCAACTGTTCCATCAGCTCGTCGTTGATGTCAAAGTTGGCATGCACATGCTGTACATCGTCGTGACTTTCAAGGAGATCAAGGAGTTTCAGCAGTGCCTTGGCCGGCTTTTCCTCAGTCACTTCAATGATGGTCTGAGGAACCATGGTAAGCGATGCCTCCACAAAAGTGACCCCTGCTTTTTCCAGTCCCTCGCGCACCTCGTCAAAATCTTCCGGGGCAGTGATTACCTGAAAGTGTTCATCCTCTTCCACAACATCATCAGCTCCTGCTTCAATGGCAAGATCCATCAGCTCTTCTTCGCTGGTGGTTGATTTATCCACAAGCATCATGCCTTTTTTATCAAACATATAAGCAACACAACCCGACTCACCCAGGTTCCCGTTGCTTTTGGCAAAATAGTGACGAATATCTGCAACTGTTCGATTACGATTATCGGTCATGCATTCAACAAGGACTGCAACACCGCTGGGACCATAACCTTCGTAGAGAATCTCATCGTAGATCTCGCCCTCAATTTCCCCTGTTCCCTTCTTAATGGCTCGGGTGATGTTGTCTTTGGGCATATTTTCGGAGCGAGCTGTGGCAATTGCACTGCGAAGCCGTGGATTACCATCGGGATCACCGCCGCCCATACCTGCAGCCACTGTGATCTCTTTAATCAGACGAGTGAAAGTCTTTCCACGCTTGGCATCAGCTGCCCCTTTTTTGTGCTTTATATTTGCCCACTTCGAATGTCCTGACATAATATTATTTCCCTTTTATTTCTTTCTACGAAATCCCATCCCGATTACAAAAACCTCACGACTCTCCACTCGGGAACTTTTGGGTTTAATTGTTTTCACCTTATTAAACTGCTCTTCCATTTTCTTGACAAACTCAGGAAAATCCTCACCCTGAAAAGCCTTGCAATAAAAGTTTCCATTGGGAAGCAAAAGTTCAGAGGCAAGCTCCAGAGTTTGTCGTACCAGGTTCATGGACTGCTGATGATCTGTCCAGCGATTGCCGGTGGTACGAGGGGCAAGATCAGAGATAAGCACTTTAAACGCGGGTCTGATTTTTCGTACTTCCACTATCAGTTCCGGCTTCATAATGTTCTGCCTGATCCAGACTATTTCAGACCCTCCGCTGCGAGGTGACAAATCCACCTCCTGCAGATCAACACCTACCACTATCCCTTTTTCACCTACCACTTCCGAGGCATATAAGGACCAGCTGCCAGGACAACAACCAAGATCCAAAACTGAATCACCACGTCGAATAAACTTATGTTTATTCAAAGCTTCTTCGAGTTTATATACGGATCTTGCCGGATATTTGTCTTTTTTGGCCTTTTTATAATAAAAATCTTTTACCTTGCGCATATCATCAAGTCATCAAGTCAACAGTGGAAACAGGAAATCAGTATCTGAATAGTAAGTCACTTTTTAGCGTATTTCGCTGCCTTTGACAAGGTTGAAAATATGCTATCCACACGACCTCAACATTTCACGAACCCACACCAGTGCCTCTTCCCGATTTCTCACCTCCCCCTCCACCTGAGCTTCCTGTAACTCATTTAAGATCCGTGAAAAAACAGGGCCTGGTTTTAATGAAAAAAGCTCAATCAAATCCCTGCCGGTCACAAACCGGGGACCACTCAGAGCCGGTTCAATATCTCTGGTGTAGGTTTCAAGGACATCACACAGGAGAGCCCCGAGTTCTTCTTCCATAGCATCAGGTTTCGTTTCTCCCTTCCCGGCCAGACTGTCTGCCATGGCAATGAAGAATAGACCGATCAGGTCATCGCCGGCCCGTTTGGCAAGTTTAAGACAGGCCTTTTTGCTCAAGCCCTGTTTACGACGAACGTTGCAGAGATGAAAGGGATGCATGTGCATACCTGTTAAGGCTGCCACCCGCTCACGTTTTTCGTTTGACCAGCGCAAATCACGCCCGAGATCCTGCACCAGTTTTCGCCCAACTTCATCATGATTATAAAAAGTGATGCGACCATCCCTGTCTTCGCGGATTTTATGTGTTGCAGGTTTGCCCAAATCGTGCAGTAAAGCTCCCCATTTCAATACTTCACGCATGCCTGGTCTTGCCAGATAACCATGAAGCAACTCCTTGCATTCCGGATAAAATATTTCCGGTTTTTTCAGAATTTTTTCCATGTGCCCTAAGGCTTCCAGACTATGACCAAAGACATCAAGATGATGTGATTCCGGCTGTTCCAGCCCCACTCCTTCCTGCAGTTCCGGAATAACCTGAAACAGTATTCCCGATTTCGCCATTGCCGAGACCACATCATAGGCTCGATCTGAAGCCATAATAAGATCCATTTCATAACTGATCCGCTCCACCGACACCCTGGAAAGAAGCGATACATGTTCACGGATAGAGGCAAGGCTTGCATCATTCAGAACAAAGCCAAACCTGGCCCAAAGTCTGTAGCCACGAAGCATGCGCAAAGGATCACTGACAAAGGCATCAGGGCAGGCTCGAAGAACTCCCTGATCAAGATCCTGCAGGCCATTTAAGGGATCGATGAGCTTCAGACTGTCTGCTGAATCAGTGAAATCTGAAAAGCTCAATCCCATGGCGTTGAGGGTGAAATCCCGCATGGACAAATCTTCTTCAATACTGGTCGCCCCTTCGCGAAAACTCGAAAAATCAACGGTCAGTCCCTTCCAGACAACACGCCCGGCATCTTCTTCGGCAGTGCCTAGTGGCACGAATGTTCCACCATTAAGAACATGAATCAAAGAGCGGCAACAACGTACAGCATCACAATCAACGGTAAAATCGAGATCATTGGGCATGGTTTGCAGAAACCAGTCACGAACAGTACCACCAACAAAAAAGATCTCCCTGCCAAGTTCTTTAGACACCTGCGCAAGGGCCTTGAAAAGTTGAGGCGGATAGTCAGATTTGTGTTCACGCAGTGTGTCGATATCACGAACAATCATAGCTTCTCTCTTTTCCTTTTCAATAATCATGTTTATATTGGCTATTCCTTTACAGCACCAAAAGAGTCTAACACTGAAAACTGAAAACTGAAAACTGAATTTTTTATGGACACTCCTACCCAGCGAATGCTGAAAGTCGGCAAAGCCACCATCGGTCTGATTGGCCTTGACATTGCCTTAAATAAAGCCCTTGCCGAAGAAATCCCCGTAGATAACGCCTCCGAATACCTTTACGAAGCGATCCGAAAACAAAACTATATTCCTGCAGGCATGACAGATAAGTATAAGTCTGCCCTGGAACGGGAATACAGGAAACTGCTGGGGCAGGAGGTGGAAGACGATAAGGATCTGATCATTCGTATTTTTGGTACAGGATGTATCAGCTGTAACAGCCTGCGCGATGCAGTGATTGATGCTATGATGCTGGCAAATATCGCAGCAGACATCCACATGATCCACGAGCCTGACGAAATCGGAAGACATGGCATCACGGCAACACCTGCACTTATGATCAATGGTAAAGTGAAGATCGCTGGAATCCATCCCACGCAGGTTCAAATGGAACAGTGGTTACTCGAAGCAGCAGAAAAACAGCATGACTAGGCAGGTCGAACTGGTTCTTGCCCCCATTCGGGGTATCACGGATTGTTATTTCCGTAGCCTTTTTCATCAGCACTTTCCTGGATTTGATTCGTCCCTGGCGCCTTTTATCAACCCGCAACGTCACTCGTCTTTTCAACCCAAGCAGCTCAAAGATATTTTACCTGCGAACAACCGACTGTTACCGGTTGTACCGCAGCTGCTAAACACCAATGTGGACGATTTTTTATTTCTGGCCAGTCGCCTGCATGAACTTGGCTACAAAGAAATCAACTGGAACCTTGGCTGCCCGGCCCCCATGGTCACAATAAAACATCGGGGCTCAGGCT
Source organism: Desulfocapsa sp. (assembly GCA_029932055.1). Lineage (GTDB taxonomy): Bacteria > Desulfobacterota > Desulfobulbia > Desulfobulbales > Desulfocapsaceae > Desulfocapsa. Next base: position 9,199 of record JAOZQU010000061.1, on the reverse strand, counting down.
TGCTTCCTTTTCCTGAACAGATCATTACGTTCCTTGACCATGTTGTTCCAAAACTGCCAATGGCTCTGTCCATAAAAACACGATTGGGCTATGAAGATAAAAACGAACTCCTCTCGCTCCTGCCCCGCCTTGATGACTATCCTTTAACAGAAATCATCATCCACGCACGATTGGGCAACCAACTGTACAAGGGCAAAACAGACCGGGAAAGTTTCGGCCTCTGCCTGGATGCCAGTAAGCATCCCATTGTTTATAATGGCGATATCACCTCCGTACAGAAATTCCTGGAACTGGAGCAGCAATTTCCGGAAATTCAAAAATGGATGATAGGCCGTGGTGCTCTTGCAAATCCTTTTCTGGCAGGGGAAATAAAAAATTTAGACGACTCAGACAGGCCGGCAAGACTGCTCAGCTTCCACGATGAACTGTACAGCTATTATCGTGAGCTTCTTTCCGGACAGGCCCATCTCCTGGGCCGTATGAAACAACTCTGGGTATACCTCAGTACCTTCTTTCCGCCTGAGAAAAAGACATGGAAAAAAATCAAAAAATGTCGAACGGAACATCAATATCAGCATGTGGTAACTGAACTGTTCAAAGCATTAAGGAGCTATTCGGAATAGCTGAAAACCCACCATGAATATACTAAAAACCCTGCAACAACGAAAATCTGTTCGTGCTTTTCTGGATAAAGAAGTGGAAATCGAAAAAATCAACGCTCTTCTTTTTGCGGCCAGTCACGCGCCCTCCGGAGCCAACATACAACCCTGGCAAGTCGCTGTTGTCTCCGGCGAAACAAAAAAAAAGCTGCAAACAGAGATAGAAAAAAAATTCCGGGAAGGCAACAGAGGTAATGCTGATTACCAGTATTATCCAAAAGAATGGATTCACCCTTATAAATTACGTCGCATCAATTGTGGACGATTAATGTACGATACCTTAAAAATAAAACGCCTGGACAAGCAACGTCGACTGGATCAGTGGGCTGCAAACTATCGTGCTTTTGATGCTCCTGTCCTGCTTCTGTTTTTCATGGATGCGAGTATGGAGACCGGTTCGTATATAGACTGTGGTATGTTTTTACAATCAATCATGCTGGCAGCCATAGAGGAAGGTTTAGCGACCTGTACACAAGCATCCTTTTCTGATTATCCCGAGATTATCAAAAGGACTCTAGGCTATCCACAAGACACTATTTTACTTTGTGGTATGGCTGTGGGATATGAAGATAAAGATGCGCTGGTGAATAGTTATCGCACTCCGCGTGAGGATATCAGTTCATTCACCCGATATTTCTCTTAAAAGTTGCCCAATCAGGCACCAGCAGGGTATCGAGATAATTTGTCCCTTCTTCAACCCTGGCATCATCCCATACGATACAACGCTGAAGATTGCTTTTGTGAGCTAGTTGCGCACGACCGATACAGACCCAATCCTGAAAAGAAACTGCTTTGCCGAGACTTGCCTGTTCATCCACCAAAAAAGGAAATTCCTCTCCGGGAAGATGAGAAAATTCTTCCCAGAGAGGAATTTCCTTTTTCAGTAACTTGCCATGCAAAGCCAGATAATCATCCACAGTTCCCATGTCAGTCCAGGAACAGTCATCAACGTTCAGGGCACGAATTTTCTTTCCATCCAGCAGAATCTCACGATAACGATCAATAATTGAATATTCCTGATTAAGAGGAATATACTCCAAAACATCCGGTTCCAGAACATGGAGTCCTGTAAAAGCCATGAGATTCCCGCCCTCCTGGTCACCAAAGCCTGTGACGTAATCACCCTGTACTGTAACCTTGTTAAAACGCGGATAATCATGCATGGCCATGGTCACTACAGCCTTTCCTGAATCGTGGGCATGATACAGTTCCCGGTAATTAACCGTGTGGTAAATATCACCATTGGTCACCAGCAAGGGTTCATTTCGCATGTTGGACAAGGCCAGACGCAAACCGCCACCGGTACCCAGCACAGTGTCCTCTTCCTGAATAATTACCCCGGACATCCCGGCCAGAGCCGAGACAATCTGCTCCCGCAGATAATGACAGTTCACTATGATATGATCAAAACCTGCAGCCTGTAACCTGCGAATGGTTACAAGAAGAAAGGGTTCATTAAGGAGTGGAAAAAGGGGTTTAGGACAAATTTTGGTGTAAGGAAGGAGCCTGGTGCCGAATCCGGCTGCGAGTATCATTGCCTGCATTTATTCACCTGCTAACAGCACGATTCCATGCGACGACAACGGATTTTATGGTTGTAAACCGGCATCATTTTGATTTCGTTCATTTGTAACTTAACAGTAGTTATGGTAATTAATTAGAATTATCTGAAATTGCAGCGCTTACCACTGGCCATTCACACCGAAACCGTGCTCTGGCTACATTGGTTCCTGACATCTCCTTCCTTTTTCGTCAATTGAGATACTCTTGATTGATTCGAACTCCAACATAAACACCAAACAAACTGCCGATAAAACTAATAACATAGGCAGTCATTATTCCCATATGCTCTCCTACCCACCAGCCAATCCAAGAAAAAATCGTTATAGTAATTAAAAGGATAAGTTTTTTCATATTTCTTGAAGTGAGCCTTCGTCAAGGATGTTCTGTGATTACACTCACAGTAGTAGTCTCTCGCTTAGCCGGATACTCTCTTGGTAGAGATTTCCAATGGCAGTTTCCATAGCCAAATTGCGGAAAATCGTGGTACGTCCCCTATTATCCTTAGGTTAATCCAAAACAGAAAAACTAAAATTCAACCTTCTTCCTGATTCTTCTCAGGGATAAAGAACAGAATGGGTTAAGAATCCCGATTAATACAATAGCACATTGAAAAGAGCATTATGTTCTCGGAATTTTCTAAGATCACTGCAAAGCAGGCTTCCGCACATCACCAAAGCAAACAGATGACCTACCATAGAGTTAGAAAGCTAATGAATAGTACTTGTCTCTTTGTCCGTACTGCTTAACACCTGGTTGATAACTTTAGTAAATTCTTGAAACTGGTAAGGCTTGACAACAGCTGCCACAAATCCATACTCCTGCCAATTAGCCATGGCTGCATCATTGGAATAGCCACTGGAGACTATTACTTTTGCGCTCGGATCGAATGCAAGCATTTCTTTTACGGCATCCTTACCACCCATGCCACCGGGGATGGTTAAGTCCATAATTACGATATCAACCGGTTCGCCTGAGTCATGATGTTCCCTGTATGATTGAAGTGCAGCTGCCCCGTCCTCAACTAATACCACCTCGTGGCCCATTTGACTAAGCATTGCTTTAGCTATATCCCTGACTATTTTCTTATCATCCATGACCATAATTTTAGCTTTTCCTTTACCCTCTTCTATGACTTCTTCTTTTTTTTCTTTTTCCTGTTGATCTGCTGATGCGGGGAGAAAAAGGGTAAAGGACGTACCGGCATCAGGAGTTGACTTCACTGCAATGTGACCATTATGTTTCATAATTATAGAATGGCTTATGGCAAGCCCTAAACCACTTCCTTCCTGTTTGGTGGAAAAATATGGATCAAAGATTTTATCAATAATATTTGCCGACATACCTATTCCACTATCCATTATGCTGACTTTGACGATTTTTTGGTCACGAGGCATGGCAACACCTTCTACATGAAGAGAATCGACGTTATCACAAACTACATTAATAACTCCACCTTCCGGCATGGCATGTTTGGCATTAATGATAATATTCTGAATCACCTGGCTAATCTGACCTTTATCAATCTCAACAAGCCAAAGGTCGTCGGGGATATGATACCTGCAGGCAACATTACTGCCGTGAAGAACAAAATCAGCTGAGTCTTTGATGACTTCCGGGATAGATGCAGCCTGTTTAATAGGTTCACCTCCCTTGGAAAAGGTGAGTAGCTGTTGAGTTAGATCTTTTGCTCGAAGTGATGCTTTTTCTGCGGCATCTAAAAGTTTTTTTGTTTCAGGTAGCAGATTAGTGTCCAAGGCAGCCAGGTTTATGTTCCCCAGTATAGCGGCTAAAATATTGTTGAAATCATGGGCAATACCACCTGCCAAAACCCCCACGGATTTCAGCTTTTCAACTTTTGCCAGCTCCTCTTCCATTCTATTTTTTTCGGTAACATCACGGAACACAAGTACTACACCGATAATCTCGCTTTCCCTGTTCCTGATCGGTGCGCCGCTATCAGCAATGCTATGCTCACTACCATCTTTAGCGACAAGTGCGGTATGATTGGCCAGTCCAATGATCTGACCGGATGCCATCACCTTTTCCACAGGATTTACACAAGGTTCACGAGTCTGTTCGCAAATAATGTTAAACACTTCTGCTAATGGCCGGCCCTGTGCATCCTTCTGCTTCCAGCCGGTCAGCTTTTCCGCCACTGCATTCAACAGCATGATTCTGCCGTCCGTGTCCGTGGTGATGACGCCGTCACCAATGCTGCGCAATGTGACGGACAAGCGTTCTTTTTCAGCTGCCAAAGCCTCTTCCGCTATCTTACGAGGGGTAATATTTATGGCGATTTCCATGCGGACAAGGCGTCCATCGGTCCATTGTATAGCCTGGTCGCGGCATTCATACCAATCCCTGGTAACCGTATTACGTATCAAACTGATACAGGTTCCGGTGGGTTTCCCCAGAGAATCCAGAAGTTTGTCGTTGCTACAGAAAGCACAGGGCCCGTTCTGGCTGACCTGCAGGGCTTGCCAGCAGATCTTTCCCTCGGCGTCACCCCAAACTTCTTTACCATATTTATTGATGAAGAGAACTTCATACGTTTTCATATCAGCCACATAGATAAGAGCATCAAGGCTGTCAAGCAAAGTCTTGAAGCGGGCGATAGCGATATTTTTCTCCTCATCCGCTTTCTTACGCTCGCTGATATCGCGCACCACAGCGATCAGTCGGTCGTCGTCGCCAATCCTGGCAAGACGCAGACTGGCATCGACCCAGAATGTCCGGCCACCCAAAGTTGCGACATGCCAGTCGAACCGTTGTGGTGTACCTGCAATGGCGGCCTGAATTTTGTCGAGTGCCCCGTCCAGGGTGTATGGGTGGATACCGGAACTGAACGCACCCATATCGTTGCCGATCGCGTCCTCCCGGGAGCAAGAGAACATTTCGCACATTGGCTGATTGACATCGAGAATCTTGCCGGTAGCTGCATCGTGGATGAATATGGCCTCGCTGACAGCATTGAAAATGGCATGGGAGCGCATCTCGCTCGCCCTGAGATCATTGACATGAGTGGAGATGGCGGCGGACATGACGTTGAAGTCGTTGGCAAGCTCGGCGATCTCATCTTTGCCGGCAATGGGGATCCGTACGTTGTAGTCGCCCTGCGCAACCCGACGAGTTCCCTCGGCCAATGAACGAATGTGGCGGGTAATCAGGTAGCCACCTGTGGTAAGCAGCAGCAGACTCAGGAGAATTTCAACCATGGCGATGATGACTCCCTCCCTGACCACTTGATCTTTTGTGGCGACCATGGACACCAGGGAAAGACCGAAATGCACCGAACCGACTTCAGTGCCGATAATGGTCAGCGGCAAGCGGACATCATAGGTCAAATCGGTCAGTGCCTCGGTGACGCTGTTGTCTTCCCGGGGCAAGTCTCCAGGATCAGGATGGCCTGCTGAGGCGATGATATTGTCGGCCGTGTCAAGGACGGTGATATAGTTTATCTCGGTGAGCTGCGAGGAGGAAGTTAACCGCGTGAGGATCGCCTTCACCTCGGCATGGTCACGCTGAAAAACACGGCCGGCCAAAGCAGCATCCAACAGGGGGGAGAGCGCCTCAAGCCGTGTCTGGGTCTGTGATTCAACCGCCTGATCGAGCAGACGAAAGCTGTTGAACAGCAACGCCGAGAGCATGATCAGCTCAATGGTGATGGCAGCGGTCACCATCTTGAAGCGTAGCGAACGGTACCAGGGCACGTCAGTAGAGTGGTTGAATGTCATGGTAGCTTGTTACTCAAGTACATGAATATAAGGGTCGATAGCCTTCATAACTGTCTGGTCAG
>JAOZQU010000061.1:0-3171 GCA_029932055.1 Desulfocapsa sp. | reverse complement strand
AAACGACTCATATTGACTTTTTTTAAAAAATTTCTTGCCTTCGGGGACATCATTAAAGCGCAACAGCGACTCGCGGAGCTGGAGGATCATCGATTGTTCAGTCTTTGGCGGGACCATCACCAGAAAGGAAGGAGGCGCAGGTTTTTTTGCCCGGAATATTTCGCGAAGCTGTTGATGTTGCTCCTCGTTGACATGAATCCACTTGTCCCAGAGCAGGGTGGGCGTTGCCCCTACCCCAACCTCTTCTAGAAAAACAGATTGAACAACGTTAGAAAAAGTGGCGGTTTCCACAACCTTTACATCCTTTCCCAAAATAAGCCCCTTCTCGGCAAGCGCCTTCTCGGCCATCTGGTATGTTACTGACCGCCAATTGCCAACTGCCATCTTTTTACCGCGGAGATCCTCAATCCTCTCTATGCCGGAATCCTTGCGGACCAAAAGCAGAGTGGCGGTTTGCTGGCTGGACATGACAACGAGTTGCCAGCCGTCACGCTTCTGGGAGAGACGCCCCATGTGGGGAGCGGTGACGACTAAATCGTATTCACCTCCAGTGGTACGCTCCATATAGCTCATGAAATTTGGTGCGGAAACCATGGTAATCTCCCTACCCAGCGCCTCTTCCATGCGTTTGACAAGTGGAGAGAGCTGCTCCATCATCTGATTCGCTGAGATATACGGGAAAACACCAAGAATTAGAGGCTCGGTCTTTTGAGAGGCGGTGACTGACGACGAGAGAAGGAAAAATGCGGACAAGATAAAAAAAACAATGTTCTTAAAACATTTCATTGTGTACCTCACAGGTGAGCGGTTACCCTCATTGCACCGTTCGATTAATTGAGCATGCTCCATTAAAAAAAAAATTACAAAAAACTCGTTCTGTCGCACCGGCGTAACGCATCTGGCAGCGATCTGCGCTGCGGATAGCGTGGCGCAGAACGCCGATGGATTAGTTACACCGCAGAGCGGTGTAACCAGGACAGATAGTCAATTTAACACGTACTGGATTCCCGCCTCCGCGGGAATGACAGAACTGGGGACTTTTCAATAATCCAGACTGCCGTCGTGGTTTTCTTTTATTCCAACCACGACAATCCCGGCCTTATCAGCCGCTTGTATCATGGCATCCGGATCAAAAAGCAGGGATTGGCCTGCTTCCACTGCGAGAACCGCTCCGTGTACGGAAGCCAGGGTCTCGATGGTTTTGATTCCTGTGGCAGGAAGATCAAAACGAAAGTCCTGATGAGGTTTCTTCACCTTGACAACCACTGCCTGTTCTTTGGCAAGAGTACCACCCCGGGCAATGGTTGCATCAGTTCCCTCAATTGCCTCAACAGCAACCACTGAACGGTTGCGCACCACCACACATTGCCCAATGTCCAGCCCACCAATGGCACGCGCATTTTTCCAGCCAAACTCAATATCAAGACGCTGGCTTTCAGTTGGTTTTTTTCGGGTTAGAACCCCGTGAGGGAAAAAAAGATGGCCAAGATAACGGGTTGATTCCACGACCTTGATTCCCTCGTCTTCGAGAACACCTGCCACTGCCCGGAGGATGGCATCATCCTGCCTGGTATCAATCTTATTCCAAAGGGTGAGGCCCTTTAGGTCAGGCAGGATATCACGAAAAATTTTGGTCTTGGTGATGGCTCCGACAAAAACAGTCTCCCCCACCCCCTGGCTGTGAAAAAATTTAATCATCTTTCCAAGCTGTCCCAGTTTTACCCAACACACCTCATCTGCTGCATCTGCCACTTCATCGGAGGTTTCGTTTCTATGGGCTAGAAGAACAGTTTTTCGCCCTGCCTCACGCGCGGCCCGGATAAAAAGAAGTGGAAACTGACCGGAACCGGCAATAATTCCAATTTTCGTCGAATCAACAACCATAGCGGTCAACTTTTCTTAGTGCGTTTGACCACACCGCGTTTGGAGTTTCGAATAAAGGATAACAATTCATCAACAGCTTCGCAGCCGCCAAGTTCTTGTTCTACTTTTTCAAGGGCTTCTTTATGGAGCAGTTCAGGGGAGTGAAAAAGAATGCGAAAGGCTGCATCAATTTTAGAAATGGTATCACGACTCATTCCATTTCTGCGCAATCCGACTTTATTCAAACCGGAAATCCGCATCTGCCCTCTTTCTCCAGTCACCATGGCAAAAGGAGGGACATCCTTACTCACCGCAGCTCCACCACCAATAAAGGCAAACCTGCCAATTCTTGAAAACTGATGGACACCGCTGAGCCCACCTACTGTGGCGTGATCACCCACTTCCGTGTGACCACTGATTTGGGCCGCATTCACAACAATCACATGATCTCCAATCATACAATCATGCCCGATATGGGAATAGGCCATGATCATGTTATTATTGCCAAGTACGGTTTTGCCGCCGCCTTTAATGGTTCCCCGATGAATAGAGGCATACTCGCGAATGGAGTTATTGTTGCCGATTATCAGCTCTGTGGCTTCTTCCTTATATCCAAGATCCTGAGGAGCTCCGCCAATGGCAGCAAAAGAATCGATTACATTGTTTTCGCCAAGGACAGTTATCCCGGAAATCCTCACATGAGAAGAAACAGTGCTGCCTGCACCAATTTTAACGTCGGCCTCTATTACACAGAACGGGCCGACTATTACACTGGCATGCAATTCAGCATCCGGAGAAACAACCGCTGTAGAATGTATAGTCATCGGTTTTCTCAAGCAAATGATGCCATCAGCTCAGCTTCGGCAACCAGTTTTTCATCAACAAATGCCTCTGCAGACAATTTCTGGATTCCGCGTTTCTTTTTCAAAAGCTTAACTTTGTAAATGATCTGATCTCCCGGCCCCACGGGACGACGAAAACGAGCCTTATCGATGCCTGCAAAATAGAGGAGCTTGGTACCAATGTTTTCAGGTTCGGAGGAGTACGCCAGTATTCCTCCTGCCTGTGCCATCCCCTCGAGCATCAACACTCCGGGCATCACTGGTTTTTCAGGAAAATGCCCCTGGAAAAACGGTTCATTGATAGTCACGTTTTTTAGAGCAGTAACCTCCTGATCAACAACAACTGACAAAACTCTGTCAATCATGACAAAAGGGTATCTATGCGGCAGCATGCGTAAAATCTCTAAAATATCTATATATTCCGGTTGTATCGTTTCGCTCATTACAATCTCTTCTAATATTGTTT
>JAOZQU010000262.1 GCA_029932055.1 Desulfocapsa sp. | reverse complement strand
CCTACGGAACAACCAAATCAAATATGATTTCTAAATATCATGGCTATAAGCGCTTTGAATCCATTCAAAACAATTTTTCACTGCTGAATCGTAGATTCCTCGATGAAATGATCGAGATGTGCAGGATTGAAAAAATCTCCCTGCTCCCCTATTCCCCCATGGCAGGCGGGGTTTTGACCGGCAAGTATAACACGGATCTGAAAGTTGTTGGACGCTTCAGCAGGTATGCCCAGTCGGATGACCCTAGAATACAAGCAATGGCCGATCGGTTTTTAAATAAAAACACCCTTGCCTCCACGGCTCGTTACATGGATATAGCTGAAGAAGCCGGAATAACGCCTGCAACTCTTGCTGTTTCCTGGAGCAAGCAGTTTGACTTTGTTGCCTCGACAATTATAGGAGTGACAACTGCGGAACAGCTTGATGACTCTCTTGCAGCCATTGACCTTGAATTGTCCAAGGATGTGCTACGCAAATGCGATGAAGTACATAAGGACATTTTGTATCCCATGGGGTGATGAAGCAACTCCATAAGTATTAATTCGTACATCATCTTTCTGTTTGAAAAATAATGTGATGATCCTGAAAATACTGTGAATAGAATCGCTAAGAGTACGAGTATGGGCTGCCTGGTGTAGACCGGGGGACAACGGATTGTCATTGATCCGGGTGTTGCCCTGGGCTATCTGCGCCATGGTTTGTTACCCCATCCTGTCCAGATTGCAGCAGGGATCAATGTCAGGAAGACGATTATTGAAGCGCTGCCAACTGCCACTGATGTGATTTTTAGTCACTTCCATGGCGACCATATTCCTCTACATAACGCTAATCCGTATCAGCTGTCCCTGCAAAATCTAACATCTATACCAAAAGATATTCACTGCTGGAGTCCATCGTGGAAAAATCAGTCACCGAAGATGCAGCAGCGTGCTTTGGAACTGGCACCAAGAATATGAACAGGGTAAGATGTCGATTGATAAAACTTATGTCACTAAGTACTGAATGTTTTTATGAAAATCTTGTAACAAATAGTTTGGTTCAGTTGATTTTCTGAATGTACATGAACGGAATACTTTTATTGAAATTGTTTAAGATAAATGATAGATTTCTACTTTTGAACTGATCAGCCTTTCCAAAATCTATGTCACATTTGCAGGGCACCCTACCTGCATGTATCACGGTCGTTGTCCGATCATCCACAGAGTTTGCCATTGCCGGCTCCAAAGGTTGAAGGAAAAGACAAGTTGGTTGTCCCGCAGAATTCTTTGATCAACACATATCGTTGCTAATGCAGCCGATACAAAAAAACTGTACGCCTGATCATACAGTTTACCATTGATTCAATCAGCCGAAATAAAATATCATGAAAGGATATGTAAAATCTGCTCTTTTTCTTTTTGCTCCGGAAAACGAAAAGTTAGTTAAAAAAGTTACAGGGAATCCCTACAACAGCAGCATCACCCCTGTTGCCCTTCAGGAGTTCCTGGACAAGCCGGAGCAGTATCTTAACGAAAATCCCCATGTTGTTGTGGCAGCCCCTTTAGCGCCGTTCAAATCAGTATTAGCCCTTGCTATGCAATATGACTTCAGTGTTGGTCTTATTCCCAGCGCAGATCAAAAAGATCTGAGGAATTGCTATGGCTTACCCAAAAACTTTAATGAATCCCTTGGAATTGCTCTGCAAAATGATCCTCAGGTCATGGATGTCATTCTCTGTAACAAACAGCTTCTGATTTTTAAGGCAGCAATCGGCAGACTGCCGGTGATTGATTCTTCTGCTAATACAAATTTGTTTCGTTCTGTAATAAAAGGTTTGCAGCGTTGTCTTGGTATGAAACTCCTCCCCTTTGAGTTTCGTACAGCCGGTAGGAAAAAAATCAAGACTGCTGCCAGCGGCTGTATGATAGTCCAGAATCATGAACGAACCCTGGCCTCCAAGCTCATCTCGCACGATTCCTCTCTCACTGACGGCATGATTTCCATGGTGATTACCGCACCCATCTCCATTGTCGACTATTTCAACTTTCTCTACCAGACCTTTCGTCACACAGCCCAACGCCGGAAAATGCCAACCGCCATCGGCTATATCAAAAGCTCAGAGATCACAATTGAAACCGCTTCACCCTTTGATGTTAAAATTGATGGCGTAAAGGCCACCAAAACCCCACTCCACTGTGAAACCATTTCCAAGGCTATCCGGGTCAACATCGGTAAAGGACTGCGAAAATCAGCAGCAGACACAAAATCGGTTCGTGAGCGTGTAGATATACAAAATCTGCCAAAAGGCAGAGAGGTTACAAAGGCTGTTAAAAAACGAATACCATTATTTTCCTACGCCTCTGAAGAACGATTTAAAGACCTTTTCATTTCTCTTAGAAAAGATTCCGAAATACATATCAGTTATGTGGTGCTGATGGTACTCAGCACCATGCTTGCCGCCATCGGTCTTTACCAGAGCAGCACTGCTGTGGTTATCGGTGCCATGCTCCTTGCCCCTTTAATGGCCCCCATTGTTTCCCTTGCCATGGGACTTTTGCGCCAGGACGCAAGGCTTTCCAGGGCCTCGATGGTGACCATTTTTGTCGGTATTGTTATCGCTCTTTCAGCTGCAATGCTTATCTCACTACTTTTCCCCCATAAACCTATTACACCTGAAATGCAGGCCCGTCTTCAGCCCAGTTTACTTGACCTTGGGGTGGCCGTAGTTGCGGGAATAGCTGGAGCCTATACCAAATCCAATAAAGATATTCTCGGCAGTCTAGCCGGCGTTTCCATTGCAGTTGCCCTTGTCCCCCCCCTGGCTGTTGCAGGAATAGGTCTTGGAATGGGGGATCTTGAATTTTTTAGCCATGCTTTTCTCCTGTTTTCAACCAACCTTATTGGTATAATCCTGGCAGCCACTTTAACTTTTCGCGTATTAGGATTTTCGCCAGTGGTTCGTAACAAGAAAGGATTAACTCTTGTAGCCATGCTTCTCCTGCTTGTTTCCTTTCCCCTCTACTTTTCGTATCAACTTCTTGTTGAGACCATGGTGATGGAGGAAAACTGGCAATACGAACGTTTTCTGATTAAAAACAAGTATCTTATTGTCCAGCAAGCCGAACTTTTGCAGAGAAGAAAACAAGACATTCTTTTTGTGAGAGTTCTGGTAAGGGAACCATTAACCAGGTCGGATCTCAATCAACTGAAAGAAAAAATCCAATCCCATTTTACCGAGACCCTGCATATCAGACTGCAGTTTCTGTATATTCCATAACAGCCATGAAAAAATTAATTCAAGCGTTCTTTTGTGTTCTGCTCCTTCTTGCCTTGGCAGGCTGTAACGATGACCAGGCAATTACACCAAGTGGCAACACTGTAACTATCGGGGTAATAGGACCAATGAGTGGTCCAAAAAAAATAATAGGAGAAACAGGGCTGCTGGGTATACAAACTGCATTGCACATATATCCTTATCTCAATAATGGAGACAGGATAAAGCTGCTTGTGGAAGATGATCAAAACCAACCGGAACTCACCCTCAAGGCCTTGAAAAAAATTGCCCGGTCAGGAGGGGTGTCGGCAATACTTCTATTATCCACCAGTGGATCAGCCCTTGCTGTGAACAACATTGCTGATGACTATCAGATTCCGATACTCGCCCTGGTGGCAAGTCACCCTGACATCAGCAAAGATAAAAAATTTGTCAGTCAAATCTGTTTTGATAACACTATTCAGGGAAAGGTTGCGGCACTCTTTGTTCGGGATGAATTGTTGATTGACAGGGTAGCTGTTTTTGAAAATCCTGATAGTTTTCACTCAACTTCACTGGCTGATGAGTTTATTCACACATTTCACTCGGTAGAGGGCCTGATTGTAGAATTAATTCCAATAACAGCTGGATCAAATAATTATAAAGAGATTCTGGAACGCCTTCGTGACCAGAATGTCCAGCTGATTTATATGCCGGTGGCAGTAGATAATGTTATTGCAATTTCCAAGGCCTTGAAACAAATAAAATGGGCTCCAAAGACAATGACCGGTGATGGAACCTTTGCAAAACTTAAAAATCAATTAGGAAAAAAACTTAGCCTGGTTGAGGGACTTTTCACTATTGATTTATATAGCGATAATTTACAGAAATCATCATTCGGGGAAAAAGCAGCGAAGTTGTATTCCTCACTTTTTGATATCAACCCTACAGGTTATACGATGGTAGGGTTTGAGGGGTCAATTATCTTAGGAGAAGCCCTGGATCGTTGCCATGATCCTGCAGACAGGGCGTGCGTCAATCAAATGATCCGGCTTACTAAAAACTTTGATGGTATTGTAGGAAAAATTACTATCATGTCAAACGGTAAGGCTTGGAGACCTCTTATTGTAAGCCGTATCAGGAAGAACCGAACGGAATTTGTTGTTAAAGTATATTGATTAGAGACATCGTAAGCCTATATTAAAAAAG
>JAOZQU010000060.1 GCA_029932055.1 Desulfocapsa sp. | reverse complement strand
GGTATTTTGATTTTGTATTTTTATGGTATCACATGGGTTTTCAAAAGTATAATTTTTAGTAATCAGTGCCTGAACGAAATTTCTTGTTGCCCATGGATTTGCCTGATACAATTTTTGTATGCACTTTTATCATGATATCTTGCGTTTTTAGTGACTCACAATAGTCATAGAGAAAGGATTGTTTCTTATCAGAAGAGATGCTTTTTCATCATGTTTATTTCAAAGTAGAGGAAGCGGGGTAGCGGGGTAGGGTGCGCACCGCGCACCATTGTCCTATAGATTTGCAGCGCTGGTGGTTTTAAAGGATGGGGACTGCTCTGACTGAGAACCTGATTGAATGTCAGCGAGCAGACAGGCGTCATGAAAAAGATCTGCAGAGGCCTGTTCTGTGTCAGAAGTTGGCTTTTGTTGGTCAATGAGTCTGGTCACTGCTTCGATCATACCGGAATCTGCCTTTAACTCTTCAAGCATGAGAGCAGGCTGGTCGATATCGATCAGGAGGGTGGCAGCAAGCACAGCCGCCATATCGCCGCGCTGTTCATCCTTGCAGAGTTTTTCTGCAATTTCGGTGCGCAGGCTGGCTTTTTTATACAGCTCTTCACGACCAATGAGCTGTTTACGGACAGCAATGGAGAGTTTGTCTTTAAAGAGATTTTTTTGTTCGGCAAGAAGTTCCGCAGGCATGGCGCCCAGGCATTGTTCTGCATGGGAACAGTAAGCGGCGCAGCCAAAATCAATGCGAGGATTTAAAACACGATTGCCGCATTTTTTACAACTTCGCTGGCTGTCATCCTTGAAGAACTCCAGTTCATTGCCACAGTGAGGGCATGGAGCTTCAAAGACCGCTTCACCATCCCAGTATCGATTGTCTTGTCCAGGGCATTGCATAAGGAGTTACACCTCTTCTAAAACTCGTTTTTTCAAAGCTTCAATTCCAAATTTTTCCATGAACCGTGCGGTGCGCAATTTAGGTCTTGCCTCTTTCTGATATACGTTAATGCATTTTTTTACCAGGGCAAGGACTTCTTCATCGCTGAGATCTTTTGCCACAAGGTCGGCAAGGCGAGGATTGCCGGCACCGTTACCGCCAAAGAACAGAGACCAGCCTTTTTTTGAGGCAATGATTCCAATATCACGAACATGGGGTTCAGTGCAGCACATACGACAACCGGCAACACCTACTTTGACTTTGGCTTTCAAGGGCTGATTAAATGAGAGCTCTTCAAGTTTTTTACCAAGTTCCATGGAATCTGCCACGCCATATTTACACCATTTGATTCCAGGACAGGCCTGAACATAATGGACACCATTTTCTGCCTGATCCCTGACGTAGGGTTTTAATTCCAGCTGCAGTGCAGCCATTTCATCCTTGTCCATACCAAGCAGGGCAAGACGTTGAGCAGATGTTATTTTGGTTGCAGGGACATTGTATTTGTTTATTACAGTAAGAATTGTTTGAAAGTCTTTAGGGGAGAACAAGCCCATATTAAGACCTGGAACAACGCCATAAGTTTTTTTGATGTTTTCGCTATTCATAACAGGAAGCAAAAAAAGAGAACATAGAGAGAATAAAAAAGCAGAGCACGCTGATTGCTCAACGTACCCTGCAAGGAGGAGGAAAAACATAAAGCGACTCTTCAGAAGAGTGAAGATATACAAAAATCTACTGAAGAGGTGGTACTAAAAATTATCCGAGAATGGTTTTCAGATCGTCAGCAGCAGTTTCACCAATCGGCATGACGTTGAAGTTCTCAACCAGAACATTCAGGACGTTAGGAGTAATGAATGCCGGCAGGGAGGGTCCAAGACGGATATCTTTAATTCCAAGACTGAACAGGGACAGAAGAATAACGACTGCCTTCTGCTCGTACCAGGAAAGAATAAAGGAGAGAGGCAGGTCATTCACGCCACACTCGAATGCTCCGGCAAGTGCCACAGCAATCTGGATTGCAGAGTAGGCATCGTTGCACTGTCCAACATCAAGGAGACGTGGAATTCCACCGATATCGCCAAGTTTTTTGTCAAAGAAACGGAATTTGCCGCAGGCAAGAGTCAGAATCATGCAATCCTGAGGGATTTGTTCTGCCATTTCAGTGTAGTAGTTACGACCGGGTTTTGCACCATCACATCCGCCAACCAGAAAGAAGTGGCGAATGGCTTTGGATTTAACACCTTCGATGATTTTGTCTGCAACACCAAGAACAGTGTTTCTGGCAAAGCCAACCATTACGGTATCGTTATCAACATCATCGGTAAATCCGGGAAGAGCCAGGGCTTTTTCGATTACAGCACTGAAGTCTTTATCACCGTTGCTACCGGTTTCAACGTGTTTCACATCAGGCCAGCCAACAAGGCCAGTGGTAAAGACGTTATCTTTGTAAGAGTCTTTTGGTTTCTGGATGCAGTTTGTCGTAAAGAGAATTGCGCCTGGGAAGTTAGGCATCTCTTTCTGCTGATTCTGCCATGCAGTACCAAAGTGTCCGTAAAAATGGGCATGTTTTTTGAGTTCAGGGTATCCGTGACATGGAAGCATCTCACCATGGGTGTAGATATCGATTCCCTTGCCTTCAGTTTGCTCCAGAAGCATTGCAATGTCTTTCAGGTCATGGCCGGTGACAAGGATACATTTATTAGGTCTGTGTCCAAGAGGTACTTCTGTAGGAACTGGATGACCGTATGTTCCGGTGTTTCCTGCATCAAGGAGTTCCATGGCGCGGATGTTCACTTCACCTGTTTTCAAGGCAAGTGCTACGAGATCTTCAAGGCTCATCTCTGTGGTCAAAGCTGCCATTGCGTGATGAATGAAGGCATATACCTCGTCATCTTCCTGGCCGAGAATGGCTGCATGTTCAGCATATGCCGCAAGTCCACGCATACCGTACATGGTGATCTGCTTGAGAGACTGCAGATCTTCATTGGCATCGAGTGTTGTGATGAAGTTCAGGGCTGCACCCTGTGCTTCAAGATCTTCAAGGCTGTCTGCAGGAATAAAAGTAAGAGTGGCTGCTGTGGAGTCAATTGTACCACCAGCAGCTTCAACTTTTGTTTTCAGTTCTTCACGAAGTACAACGGTTTTACGAATTAAATCCTCAAAACGGAGAGGATCAAAATCAACATTGGTGAGGCAGGAAAAGATATCTTCACAAACAAAGATATCAACTGCGTTATCAATGACATTTACTTTACGGCCGGCTTCAGCAACAATACAAAGTCCCTGGACAGCATGGGTAAGCAGATCTTCAAGTCCGGCAACTTCTTCGTTCTTTCCGCAAACACCAATCTTGGTGCAGGCAACGCCTTTGGCGGTTTGTTCGCATTGATTACAATACATGGGAAAAGCCTCCTGTATATTTTATTTGTAAGAAAAACTGGTGTAACTATGTGGCAGAAATAAGTGGATGTCAAGTTCACCTTGATCCTTTCTGCATGATATGGGGAGACTATACTTTGCAAACTTACCATTAACCTTGACATAGATCAAAAGTAAGACTTTTTTATCTTTTTTGTTTTGTTGGCTTGGTGATTCAGGAGACCTGTGCGTTTATCAGCAGCATGGAGTCTTGTCCTTCAAGGAAAGGACGGGAATTATAATCGCCAAAGAAAGAGAGTTTGGGGAAACCATTGTCCTGCAATAAATCAATCCATTGTTGAACAGAAAATGCTGCTAGATAAAGAATGTGGCTCAGATCTTCTTTGCCCATCATGTTTCCTTCAGGTCTGACACGATAACGTTCTTCAAGGCGAATTTCCTGTTGGCGGGAATGGTAACTGCGCAGGGTTTCTTTAATCAGTTTGCCGCTCCTTGGTTTTGCCAGAGAAAAAGTCTGGAATTGGAAAAGTTTACCTCCGTTTAAGTCAAGGAGTTGTTTGTCCGGGATATGAATTTGGAGAAGAAGACTGCCACCAGGCTCAAGGTATGTTTTAGCCTGCTGCAGGCAGCGGGTAATAGCTGAGATTTCTTTCAGCAGGTTCAGAGTATTGTAAGGGATAAGGATATGGTCATAGAGCATGTTCAATGACATCTTCGTCATATCCATGCAAACATACCATGGCGGATTGCGACTCTGTTTACGAGCCTGCAACAGCATAAAAAATGAAATGTCCAGCCCCGTAACAGGGCAACCGCAAGAGGATAGAGCCCTGCTGATTCGCCCTGTTCCACAACCGAGTTCCAGAATTCGACTACCCTTTTTACAATGATCCTGATAGAATTGTATGTCCTGAACAAAATCTTCCATTTCAATGGAGTAAAATTCAGCATACTGTTTATTGCTGAGTGGAAGGAAAATTTCTTCGGGTTCTTTATGTTTTTGGAATGGATCACTCATATTCTCTTTTGTACCCGGATGGGAATTTTCAATCAAGTATAACCTTGCCGGTGTCGTGTTTAACCTCATCAAGAGCATGTCCGTCAGGCTAAGCATTAGTCATTAGCAGTTGATAATTGATTATTGATTATTTGTATCGTTAATTCAGTAAACTGCTAAGGTAATGTTTTGGTAACTATCAGCATAATTTTGCATATACTGGATTGTATATTTTTTTTGACTAAAACTTCATGACATGCCTTTTGAAATAATATGTCTTAACAACAACACGCTGAATATTTACATGTTTTTTTAATAATCAATAATCAATAATCAATTGCTAATCGGTTAACGATCAATGTCTCGGAATTTATTATTAAGCTGATACAATAATTGTATCTTTAGAGTAACAAAATGGATAATTTTTTCTTTTAATTCGCCATGTCCCTTCCTTCAGTCAAAATTTATACGGATGGCTCGTGCAGCCCCAACCCAGGTCCAGGAGGCTGGGGAGTTGTAATTTTACCGGAAAAAGGCAGGAAAAAAGAGCTGTCCGGCAAAGTTATAGAAACAACAAATAACCGGATGGAGCTGCAGGCCGCCCTTGAAGCTTTAAAATCACTTGGCCATCCTTGTGCGGTTGAACTGTATACAGACTCAAAGTATGTGCAGAGTGGCATAACTTCATGGATCAATAACTGGCGTAAAAGAAACTGGCTTACTGCTGAAAAAGAACCTGTCAGGAATCGTGATCTTTGGGAAGCGCTCGACAAGGAGATGAAACAGCATAAAGTACAATGGCTTTGGGTGGAGGGGCATGCTGATGATCCTAACAATGAACGGGCAGATGCTTTAGCTGTTGCAGCAAGAGGAAGGCCAGTACTCCCTCTTGATGATGAAACCGCTGTTCATATCTTTCTCGGTATAACCTGGAGACAGAAATTGAAAATTGGTTCCTGGGCTGCAGTTCTCAGATATCAAAATCATTATAAAGTTATTGGTGAGCTGGTTGAGAACTCTTCTGCCAATCGTATTCATATTCAATCTGCCTGCAATGCTCTTCGCAGTTTAAAAAGAAAAATACCGGTTCATATGTATACCAGTTCGGGGTACCTCAAGGATGGTGCCGGCAACTGGCTGAGAGGGTGGAAACAGAATGGCTGGCAGACCCGCGATGGGAAGGCTGTGAGCAATAAAGAAGAATGGAAACAATTGAGCAGTCTGTTGCAGTCACAGGCAGTCTCTTTTCATGTGATAGATAAAAACATGCCACCATGTTGCAGCCAGGAGGCAAAAGAACTTGCCGGTGAGTTGGTGGTGGTTGAGCTGTGAAAAATGATGCTGCTTGATGATACTACTTAATAAATGGGAAATAATCCCGAAGGCGGAGAAGAAGCTCGTTCGCTCTATGGCAACCAAGTTTATGCATGATGTTTGTTCGATGAACCCGTACTGTTTTGGGGCTGATAAATAGCATTTCACCGATTTCATCAGGGGTCATGCTTTGGGTCAGGAGATTGGCTATCTCGTATTCACGAGTTGTCAGGATGGAAAGAGGCTCATCTTCACCCTTGCCACTCAGAATCTGGTGAAAAAGAGCTGGCGGAAGATTGCGGCTGAGATACGATCGTCCTTCTTTTACGTCGCGGATGGCAGTTATAAGCTCACTGATTTCATCTCCCTTTAATACATAGCCTTTTGCCCCGGCCTTGAATGCACGGTGGATATAATCAGGGGTTTGATGCATTGAGTAGATGACAATGGCAGTGTTTTCCGAATGAATTTTAATGTGTGGAATAAGGTCAATGCCACTGATTCCAGCCATGGTGATGTCGAGAATTGCTACATCGGGTTGAAGTTTTTTGATTTCGGGCAGGGCAGCATCTGCGTTGTGTGACTCGCCGACAACACTCATGTCCGATTGTTTTTTGAGAACGGATGTCACTCCATGGCGAATCACAGGATGGTCATCAATAATGATTACGGAAATTTTTTCCACAGTCACGTACTCCAGATAAATGTTATGCTAACAGGTCAAAATAACAGATTATGTTGCAATGATATCAAAATGTCAGGTGGAAAGTCAAAGGTTTTATCTGTGGCTTGGTTTGCACGATCAGAGGAAATAGTGTAAGTGAAAATACATGGATAAACCCTTTGAACTAATAGCTCCTTATGCTGCCTCCGGTGATCAGCCTGAAGCTATTGCCACCCTTGCCCGTGGGATTGAAACCGGTGCCCGAAGTCAAGTACTGCTTGGAGTGACCGGTTCCGGTAAAACCTTTACCATGGCCTCTGTCATAGAAAAATCTCAGCGGCCTGCTCTCATTATTGCGCCCAATAAAACCCTGGCAGCCCAGCTTTTTTCAGAATTCAAAGAGTTGTTTCCTCATAATGCGGTGGAATATTTTGTTTCCTATTATGATTATTATCAACCGGAAGCATATATTCCATCGTCTGATACCTACATAGAAAAAGATTCTGCCATAAATGATGCCATTGATAAGATGCGTCATTCTGCCACAAGATCTCTTCTCACCCGCAGGGATGTTCTGATCGTGGCCTCTGTGTCCTGCATCTATGGACTCGGGTCACCGGATGAATATAAAAATATGCATCTTTTTCTTCGGTGTGATGAAGAATATCCTCCTGAAAAAGTGCAGCGACGGTTGGTTTTTATGCTTTATGAACGGAATGATATTTCCTTTCACCGTGGTACTTTTCGAGTGCGTGGGGATGTTATTGATATTTTTCCTGTGCATGAAGAAGATCTGGCAATCCGTCTGGAATTTTTTGGGGATACCATTGAAACAATGAGTGTTATTGATCCCCTGCGAGGCGTTGTCCTTAAGAGACTACAGGAGTATACAGTTTTTCCAGGGAGTCACTTTGTTACATCAAAAGATCGCTTGCAAATAGCCATTGAGACTATCAAAACAGAGCTGAAAGAAAGATTGAACTATTTCCAGCAGGAAAATCGACTTGTTGAGCTGCAGCGTCTTGAACAAAAGACCATGTTTGATTTGGAGATGATCCAGGAACTTGGATATTGTAACGGTATTGAAAATTATTCAAGGCACCTCACAGGCAAGGAACCTGGACTTGCCCCGCCAAACCTTCTGGACTATTTTGAAGAAGATTATCTTCTTTTTATTGATGAATCCCATATCGGGGTTCCGCAATTGAATGGTATGTATAATGGTGATAGATCTCGTAAGGAAACGTTGGTGAATTTCGGCTTTCGTCTACCATCTGCACTGGATAATCGACCGTTACGATTTGAAGAATTTCAGGAACGGATCAATCAGGTAGTGTATGTTTCTGCAACGCCTGGCTCCTATGAGATTGAACAGGCAGAGGGGCGGCTTGTTGATCAGATTATCAGGCCAACCGGGCTGCTGGATCCAAAAATTGAGGTGCGACCGGCATCGAGTCAGGTGGACGATTTGCTGGAAGAAATCAGATTGCGTACTGATCGGGATGAGGCAGTGCTCGTCACCACCTTAACCAAGCGAATGGCTGAAGATCTTACTGATTATTATGAAAAATTAGATGTTCAAGTGCGCTATCTCCATTCTGATATTAAAACGCTTGAGCGGATTGAACTGATTCGGGATCTGCGTAAAGGGGAGTATAATGTCCTGGTTGGTATAAATCTTTTACGGGAGGGACTTGATATTCCGGAAGTATCCCTGGTTGCAGTGCTTGATGCGGATAAAGAGGGTTTTTTGCGATCGGAACGTTCCCTTATCCAGACCTGTGGTCGGGCAGCAAGAAATGTAGAGGGAATGGTCATCTTGTATGCTGATGACATGACCGGTTCCATGGAACGAACCATTTATGAAACTGAGAGAAGGCGTAAAATTCAGGAAGCATATAATACGGAACATGGGATTGTTCCGCAAACCATTCGTTCCAAGGTAAAAGACAGTATACAGAAACATCTGCAGGCCAGTGGCTATCAGGCAGCAGATGATATGCAAAATGGTTTGCTTCTGGCAGCAGAGGAACTGCCGGTCTATTATTCCATGAAAGAACTGGAAGCAGAGATCAAAAAACTGGAGCAACAGATGCAGACGGCAGCAAAAGAATTGGCGTTTGAAGAGGCTGCTGCCCTTCGTGATAGAATAAAGGCGCTTAGAAAGCTGGAGATAGAGATAGGATGAAAGATGGCTTTTTGTATCAGGTTTCGTTACGTGTAGTTCCTTCTCTTGTAGTGTGGATTGCCTCTGTTTTGTTTGCTACCTGCCGTATTAAAACCCATGGTCAGGAGTATCGAAGTCAGCTCGATGCCCGGGATGTTCCCTTCATTGCTTCTTTCTGGCATTATACTTTCTTCTTTGTTTTTTATTATTTACGCAAAGATCACGGCGTAGTTATGGTGAGTGCCAGTAGAGATGGGGAGTATATCAGCCGAGTTGCCCGGAAGTTTGGTTTCAGAACCGTACGAGGATCAAGAAAGAAGGGTGGCCTGAAGGCCATTAAGTCGTTGATACGGAGTATGCGCGATGGCCGTAATTCCGGAATCGTTGCAGATGGCTCACAGGGCCCTCCACGTGTCGTTCAGGCTGGATGTATTGTTCTTGCTTCACGGGCTGGCGTACCTATACTGCCAATGCTCTGGTCTTGTGATCGTTATAAACGTTTCGGTTCATGGGATGGAACAGCCTTGCCAAGGCCTTTTTCACAGATCGATTTTTTTTATGGTGAGCCTCTCGATGTTCCACCTAAAATTAAGGCTGATGAAATCGAAGAATATAGAGTAGATCTGGAAGAACGGTTAAATGATTTGTACGGAAAAGCCTGGGCATTACATGGTAAGAGTGAACATTGAAATAATTAAAGGGCTATCCGTTAAACGTAAATGAGGGGGACTCGTTATACCGCTCCTGCAGTGTAAGGTATCTGGTAGCGCTGTGCGCTGCGAAAATGGTGGCGCAGAGCGCCGATGGATCGGTTACACCGCAGAGCGATGTAGCCAGGGTAATAAATATAATTAACCTCGGAAAGTAACTGGTGTAATGCTGAACAGTTACAAAGTGAATATGACAAAAGGAATTATAGTTGCCGGCCTTGCAGGTGGATCCGGAAAGAGTGTAGTATCTGTCGGACTGACTGCCGCACTGGCACGTCAGGGGAAAGTGGTTGTCCCTTTTAAAAAAGGGCCGGATTACATTGACGCCGGCTGGATGAAACTGGCAGCAAAGAGGAATTGTTATAACCTGGATCCTTTTTTGATGAGTGAAGAGGCAATTATAGCCTCTTTTTTGGAAAAAAGTGCTGGTGCTGACATTGTGATTCTGGAAGGAAACCGGGGCCTCTATGATGGAGTGAATCCAGAAGGCGGCTATTCCACTGCCGAACTGGCTCTTTCCCTTGACCTGCCAATACTGCTTGTGGTGAATTGCACCAAGACGACACGTACTGTTGCTGCCATGGTTCTGGGCTGTATGAAGCTGGATGAGCGTGTTGATATCAGGGGAGTGGTCTTGAATCAAATTGCCACTAAACGGCATCAGTCGATCATTACTCAAGCAGTTGAAAAATATACAGGCCTGCCAGTGCTGGGTGCTATTCCACGCATGAAACGTGATGTTTTTCCAATGCGACATCTTGGTGTTACACCTCACCAGGAGTATGAGGGAAGTGAAGATGCTATGGATTTACTTGCTAAAACAGCTGCTGAACATCTGGATCTTGATCGGATTACTGAAATCATGGCACCCATTGCATACCGAAAGTCAGTTGTAGCCAGTCAAAAACATGACAAGAAACTTCGCATTGGCCTACTCATGGATGCGGCTTTTCAGTTTTATTATTCTGAAAATCTGGAAGCACTTGAGCAGGCAGGTGCAGAACTTATATCCATTAACGCAATGGAAGAAAAAATTCTGCCGAACCTTGACGGCTTATACATTGGCGGTGGATTTCCTGAAACCAGTGCAAAAGAACTTGCTGCTAACATATCTTTTCGCGATTCCGTAAAAGCTGCTGCGGAAAAGGGTTTACCGATCTATGCGGAATGTGGCGGCCTGATTTATCTTGGAAAGTCCATAGAGTTTGATGGAGAAGTGTATCCCTTGGCTGGTGTCTTTCCTGTTCGGTTCGGGATGTCTAAAAAGCCACAGGCCCATGGGTATTCAATTTTTGAGGCAGATAGAGAGAATCCTTTTTATCAAAATAGTATTGAGGTGAAAGGGCACGAGTTTCGTTATTCAACTATTCTTGAGTGGCCTGGGAAATCAGAAGATCTGGCTTTGAAAATGAAAAGAGGAGTGGGATTTGCAGCTGGCCGGGATGGATTGAATACGAGAAATGTCCTGGCACTTTATACCCATATCCATGCCTTGGGAACTCCGGAATGGGCGGAAGGTTTTTTGAAGCGTTGTCGTGTGGTAAAGGCAGAAGGTTTACGCGAATAAGAAAAGGTGTTTTTGCGAAAAGGGCTATCAAGTTAACGCAAGTGACTACAAGAGAATTACCTTGGTGAGTGTTTCTCGTTATACCGCTCTGCGGTGTAACGCATCTGGAAGCGCTCTGCGCTGCGAATTATGGCGCAGAGTGCCGATGGTTTGGTTACATCGCAGAGCAATGTAACCAGGGGAAAGGCAAACAGCTACCATCTTGTTTAATACTCAAGATAAAGGTGAATCCTGAAAAATAAACAAAATATTAAGAAAGGAGATGTCCCATCCCGTTGACATGATTAAAAGATAAATTGCAAAGAGAAGGAAAAAAGATATTTGAATAATGCGATACCGCCATTCGGCGATCAATCCGCCAAAGTCTAC
The DNA here is from genome assembly GCA_029932055.1 of Desulfocapsa sp. Classification (GTDB taxonomy): domain Bacteria; phylum Desulfobacterota; class Desulfobulbia; order Desulfobulbales; family Desulfocapsaceae; genus Desulfocapsa. The sequence goes on along the minus strand of JAOZQU010000060.1, from coordinate 5,198 downwards.
TTCAACAAATTTTTCAAGTATGTACAGGCCGGCCAGTTCAGCTACAAACATAATAGTTATACCATAGATGGGATAAAACCATACCGGAACAGTAAAGCTTAGATGTGTTAACGTTTCCCAGCCAAATTGCCTTCCAATTGTAGGCAGAAAATCAGGAGAGTTAGCGATTGTGTAGTTCATCCTGCTCACTATCTCACCAGCAAATGCCAGTGGTAAAAAAACAGGTACCATGGGAGAAAAACTTCCTAATAATTCATCATCGTACACTCCAAAAACAAGGTCACCCAGGCTGATAATCATATAGACAACAGCAAACCCGAGTGCCAGGGGGATTGCATAAAGGCCCATCTGGCATACCCAGTCATGCATACAACTCTTCTCGATATGATCCATTATACTTAGAACATCGTGGTCAAGAAAGCGGGCAAAGTGTGAGCCAATGAGGAAAGGGATCATAAGGGTGCAGGTAATAAATTTTCCTTTACGTATGATAACTTCATTCAGAGGGAAACGTATATTAAGTTGCGGGGAATCATGGGGACAAAGTTGCATGCAACGGCCACAGACATGACATTCCAGGTTGTTGGTGACCCTGATTGCCCCTAGAGAGACTGGACAGCCAGTCTTGTTGTCCACTCCATCGCGACAGGTAAATGTAGTGCATTGACGACATTTTTTATGATTGGGTCTGAATTCAAGCCAGGAAATGGATGAGCCGATTCCCATGATTTTTCCCAGTGGACAAAAATATTGACACCATGCCTGTTTAGTGAAGATTAAAGAACAAAACAGAGCACCACTGAAAATAATCAGTATTAAGTAGGCTGTTGCTTTAGGATTGTCTTTCATGCCAGTGGATTCTTCAACCCAGACAATTATCATAAAAAAGATAACAGCAATCGGAGTACTGTATTTAATCAACAGTTTTGGGACGGTCATTCCAAGAGAAATATGCCAAGACTGCAGGAAACGGCCAGGTATTGGAAATGGACAAACTCCGCACCATACGCGACCAACAAACAGAAGGCTGAAGAGTACTGCGGGCCACCATAAGCCCCAGCACAGATAGAGGATGCAGTTGTATTCTGGATCTTGAGGGCCATAAATGCCGACAAGAATTAAGGTAAGCAATATAAAGAGAAGGAATCCTCGCCAGATGAAATGAAGTCTTTGATTGTAAATAAGGAGCTTAAAACGAGGATAAGCAGCAAACAGATCAAACTTTGTATCTGGATCTGTGAGGATGTTGAAGAGTTTTATGAGCAATCTCAATGAAGGATCCTCATTACGAAAATTTTGAAACAGGTGAAAAACAAGATGTGTACTGGCCGAGGTTCATAGGTTTTTTCGGGAGGTGCATGAGGTTGAAGGGCAGCTACCTTACCCGGTAAACAAGCAAATCTGTAAGGAGGAACAAACAGGTTGTCTTGTTTAATTTTTTTTAAAAAAACCATTGAACTTCTGTGCGACATTATTGAGGCATCTGGGGGTGACCTGTTAGTTCAGTCAAGTCATAAGACCGGACAAATGACACAGAAGAGACATTCGCTTTTTTTTGCAACATCTTTACCAGACCAGTCACATCTTCAAATATATTATGCATAAGTGATGCCAAGTGTGAATGTGAATAGTGGATATTGGAAATATTTATTATTCCAGTCTCTTAAGCCAGGTGTGAATTGGTAAGTATGGTTGAAAAATAATATATGGGTTAATATTCTCGCTAAGTAGTGCAGTAAAAAAGTTTCAGTGCTACTTTTTTACTGCAGGTGACTGTTGTGGTAGATAATAGCCAAATTTACTAATGTATGAAAAAAAGCCAATCAAGCTCAAGCTGAGAGCTTGACTGGCTTTAAAAGCAGGTTGTATTTAACCCAGTTTTTGTCATTTCCAACTCCTTACAGTCTACGCAGCTCCACTCGTCGATTTTTGGCACGTCCCTGAGCGCTGGCGTTGTCTGCAATCGGATTGTCCGAGCCATAACCTTTGGCTTGCAAGCGCTCTTCAGGAACACCGGCAGCTATCAGAAAATTAAGAACCGCTTTTGCACGAGTAGTTGAAAGTTGCATATTCGCATTTGCATCACCTATTGAATCTGTGTGCCCGGCGACTTCCATTTTGATGTCAGGATTGTTTTTCAGTATTGCAGCAGCCTTATTTAAAACTGAGTTGGCTTCTGCTGTCAGTTGTGATGTACCGAATTGAAAACTGATTCCTTTGAGGACGATTGTTGTTTGCTCTACTGAGCATCCGGTTTTATCAATGTCCATACCTGATGGTGTGTCAGGGCAAAGATCAAGGCGATTTACCATTCCATCCTTATCCGTATCTTCTTCGCAGCCCTGTGTGTTAACAGTAACTCCCTGCTCTGTGCCAGCACATTTGTCAAGGGCATCGGAAATACCATCATTGTCAGTATCAACTGTGTGCAGCAGGAGTTTTTCACGTTCTTCCTGAAGAGAGGAAACTTTTGATTTTAAAGCATTGATCTCTTCCTGGCTACTGGTGAGATTGTTTTTATTTTCATTGAGTGTTGCGGCAAGGGTATCTGCCTCTGCAGCTTTTTTTTCCAATGCAAGAATTTGCTTGTCTGCATTAGTTGATTTTTCAGTCAACTCATTGTTGATCTGCTGTGCATTTTGCAGTTTTGCGCTAAGCTCTTCTTTTTCTGTATTGAGCAGAGCAATTTGTTTCTCTGTTGTTTGCAGGGTCTCCATATGTTTGTCGGAGATTGCTTTTGCAGTAGCGATTTCTTCAACAAGTCCTGCAACCTTTGCTTCCTGTGCTGTAGCATTGTTTGAATTGTCTGACTTCTGGGTGTTTACCTGTTCTAAAATTGCTTTGACGCTAGTGAGTTGGTTCGTGCTTTCAACAAGTTGTTTTTTTAGTTCTTCATATTGAATGTTCAGTGCGTCATTTTTTTCTTCTGACTGGGCAAGAGCCAGTTTGACTGGCTCAATATCTGTCTTAAGAGATTGACGTGTGTTTTCTTCCTTGAGCAAGCTTGCTTTTGTCTCTTCAAGCGTTTTGTTCAGTTCTGTTTTTTGTTGGCTTGCTTCTTCAAGGGCAGCTTTGGCATTGATAAGTTCAGCGTTCAGAGTGTCATTGTTTTTCTTGAGCTCGTCAATGCTTGTTGTGGCTGTTTTGAGTTCTTCTTCCAATGTGGAGCTGTTAGTTGAAGCCTCGGTGAGTTGCTGTTCAAGATTTATAAGCTTTTCGGTCAGTGGCAGCGCAAGAGCATTTGATTGCTCTTTTACAGCGTCGATTTCATTTTGTTTGGCAGTGAGATTTGCTTGTAATTGGGCAATTTCTTTTTGACTGGTTGTTTCACTGACAAGCAGTGTTTTTATTTCCTCATTTGATTTTTGATTAGCAGCCTGAAGTTTCTCTATTTCCGCCTGATCAGCGCTTATGAGACTGTCTTTCTTCTGGATTTGATCGTTCAGGTTTTGAATGAGAGTATCTTTATCTTTAATGGTGATATTGAATGTCTCTTGTGTGCTGTTAAGCTCTTCTATTTTTGCTCTTGCCTCAAAGAGAGAAGCAGCAAGGGAATTTGCCTGCTCTTTTGCGGCATTGATTTCATTCTGTTTGGTGGTGAGATTGGTTTTTAACTGAATAACTTCCTCTTGACACGCTGCTTCACTGAGGCTCATTTTACTGAGTTCATCCTTTAAGCCTTGAATCGTTGACTGGAGTTGTACTACTTCTTCTTGACCAGTACTGATAAGGGTTTCCTTTTTCTGAACCTCATCAGTCATTTTATTGATGAGAGTGTTCTGCTCATTAATAGAAATATTAAGGGTCTCATTTTCCAGGTTAAGTTCTTCAATTTTTGCTATTGCGTCAAAAAGATTAGCTTGATGGGTTGTTTTGTATTGATTTAATTCTTCCAGGGAAGCAAGCAACTCAGCTTCACTGTTGCTCAGCTTTTCGGCATACGTTGCTATTTCATCTTCTAAGGCAGCAGTACTATTTTCATTATTAAGCTGTCCGACTAATGACGAGATTTCCTTGTCAGATGTAGGATTCTCTTTATTAAGGGCACTGGATAGCTCTTCCGGTAAATCTGTGGAGCCGCCAAGCTGTTCTAACCTTGCGGCAAGCTCTTCGATGATCTGAGTTTTAAGAACCAGTTCATCAAGAACCAGGGTAAGATTTAAAAGTTCAGTGGCCGCATTGCTTTTCAGGAGAGTCATTTCTTCTGTAGTTTTCTCAAATTTTTCTTTATGGAATTTGATAGCTCTACTTTTCTGTTCAACGGATTTCACGAGTTGAGAAATTTCTTCATCCCGCTGAATAAGCACTTTCTGTAATGAGTCGAGTTTTTCTGTTGTTTGACTTAACTGGGCGCCGGTGGAATTTTTTACTTTTTCTGTTTCTGCAAATTGCACCTTTAAATTTGTCAGTTCTGCTAAACACTCTTCTTCGGTTTGTATATGCGTTTTCAGCCCGGACTGTAATTCCTTAATTTTTCGGCTGTACGCTTGCTTTTCTTTTTTACGTTGTTTCATATATGCTTGCTTGTCCTTCTGAAATTTTTGCATATATGCTTTCTTTTCTTTTTCACCGGTATCAATTGCGGTTTTGAGATCCGGTATTACGGCACTTTCCGCTTTGGCACTTTCAACTGTCGCCACAGCCGTTTTAAGCTGTTGCTGAAGAGCTTCAATCTCCTGAACCTTTTGCAGAACTAACTGTTCACTGTTTTGTACGTCGAGTTTTAGCTGCTTACTAGTGGACATTGAAAAAATCAGGAACATCACAACGATAGCTAAAGCTAAAGCGCTACCGTATATGATTTTTGTTGTGTTACCCATAACAGTTTCCCCCAAAAGGATGGTAAAAATTTGTTTTTAAGATGAGTGCCAAAGAGTTAAAAAAAACACCAATTTTATAAATGTAATCGAGTACAATACATAAAATTTGCTCTATAGGCAATCCTGACTTTCATAAAAATACAGGTTTATGGCTTGTTAAAGGATGGTGGCGTCGTAAAAACTCTTCATCTGCTTCGTTGCTGTATTGATTGTTTAATGAGGATGTACCCTAGTACGCCGAAATTAAATAAAAAAAGTGCACCTCGCATATGAAGCTTTTAGAAGTCGGAGTTTATACCCTGATTTTTTAGGGTGCTTATCGATTTAGTCATCTTAAATTTGACCTTTTTACGAACTTGTCAAGGGATGGTTTATAAA
>JAOZQU010000059.1 GCA_029932055.1 Desulfocapsa sp. | reverse complement strand
TTTTTCAATTCCGTTAAAAACTTTTCCCGGGAATCTTCAACAAGCTGGCTGGAAAGAGTCTGATAGTACTCAATGCCTTTAAAAAGATTTTCTCTCATCCCCTCCAGAAACGAAGCACTGTTCATCGCAAGCCCTGCAGGAAAATTGTCAATTTCCTTGCGGAGATAATCAACATACAGGCCAAGTTCTTTCACAAACATGTGCGGCCGGTCACTGGAGGTGAGCAATGAAAGGCGTCCATAAATATGATCAACCATTTCCTGGAGTGTGGCAATTTTTGAAAAATCAACAATTCCAGGCCCGCAGCAGACCGCAGAATCAGCATTGGGGTCGATACCCAGAGGCACTGTTACATTTCCTCCAAGCTCATGACAAATGCAAGATTTAGCAAGAATCCTTTCTTTAATTTTATCGTAGGCTTCTGGAGAGTGACCCTCGTCAGGCAAAATCTCAAGTTTCTTTTTTATGTAAGCACGAGAAGCAAGGCATATGGGCCTCTTGGTAAATTCCGTGCTTCCTGCCACAAAACCTTTGGGGCAGACTGATCCCGGTTTACCGTTTTTAATACGTCTGCGACGTGATTCTTCACTCGATGAAGTTCGCAAATTCCAAAATGGGACACCTAAAGGGGAGGCGTCACTCAGAAAAACATCCTCTTCTGAGGCATCAGCAAGCCTTTTCAAATTGACATCATCCATGCGAGTTGCTTCTGGAACAAGCATGAATGGCGTGCCCCAGCCAACACTATCAACCCCATAATATTTCAGTAAAAATTGCTGCTCGTCTGCAGTTCCCACACCACCTTGAACTGTGATGCGAAAATCTTCAGGTGTGTAATCTGCAAAATTCCCTTTCGCAGAAAGCGCTTTCCTATACATAGGGATAAGTTTATTCAGGAGTTCATTTTTCTTCTGCTTAAATTCATCCAGAACCACCCCCAGAAGAAATCCTTTGGAAGCAAAAGCATGGCCTCCGCAATTAAGCCCTGATTCAATACGAAATTCTGATGCCCACAAGCCTAGTTTAGCCAGAAAACGTCCCTGTATTTCAGAAGAGCGATGATCGCTGACTTTCAAAATTATTTTCTTTTTAATTTCACCATGTTGATCAGGGAAAAAACCTTCAAACTCTGTCATATACCGATAGAGTCGTTTATTAATCCCTGCTGAAAAGACCATTGATGATGAAAGAGTGCTTTGGGCAAAACCACGCAAGGCACTCAGAGCATCAGCGTACATTGGTGGTAACTTTTCTCCTTTTCGATACTGATCACGATCAAGCTTGGTCATTATATTCACGTCGATGCTTCCCGGAACTGCACTGGCGCGCAGTGCATCCTGCATCGACTTCTGTTGAGCAACATCGGACATAGTCAGCATATCCCGATATTTCTTTTTCAATGAAGCATCATCGGGAAGCATCTCGTAATACTTTGTTATCTCGCTCCCTTTTTTAAAGGGGGAATTTTGTAAATCCTTAACTTGTTGTTGAACCAAACGATCAATGAGATTCAGGTATGCTGTAATACGGTGCGCACGCGAATCGTCATGTTTATTTGATATTTCTTCATATGGCTCGCCCGCCTTTTGACAATGATATTTTCGCATCTGTTCAATCAGAACATCATCCACGAGAGATATTGATGAAGAAATCCCATATCTAGCAACTTTAAGTGGTGTGTCTATTGTAAATCCTGTCCCCATAATCGGAATATGAAAAGTATGGGCTGTTGCAGAAGTATAAGCTGACATGTTGTCCTCAAGCCGTTTAGTAACAGAGTTAGTAACTATTCAGGTGATAGCTGGTAATTTGCCTTACCGCTGTCCTGTAACTGTTTAAAAGCGCCCTGTATCTGTGCAGGCGTCCCGGAGGAAGTGCCCTTGGCAGAGATGGGGGGGGCCTGACCAGTTAGCAGAGTTAATTTAATTGATAGCGATGCTGGACTCGTACAAGGAACGTTTTCGCAAAACCAGCAAAGCTAATAGGCCAATTCTGACTCATAATAACTCATCATGTTCAGAAAGTAATGAATTCTCTTCAAAGAGCATAAAAACATGGTGGCCTTGTATAACTCCCCGGGTAACTGTTAACCAGCCATACACGTTTACTGTCAATCTTAATCTGTAAGGATCACGGCACGGACTGAAAGCCGGGAATCATTTCAATTCTGCCAGCTGAACCAAAAATTCTAATATTCCCAGCAAAAACATACACCCGACAGCTGTTGCCGCCCAGAATGCATCAATTTCATTTTGATACTGTGCAAACAGGCGTTTTAAAATACTCTGCTTTTTTCGTCTGCCCACGGCCCAACATTGTATTTGCAGCGTATTTTGGAAATAATGGCTTCCACTGACAGGACTTTTTCCTTTCATGATACACCCTCCTTAAATGGTTTATAAAGGGAGTGTAACAGGGTCAGGTGCTCACAGAGTGAGCACCGTCTGGAAAAAAGCATCTTTTTATGAAAAAATCTTCCGGAAAGCCCTTCCTACAAAAATAACGTAAGCAGAGAAAGCGTGGCAAAGGAGAGCAGAATCCCCCAGCCGACCAGGGCAGCTGCCAGTCTCGGTGCCAGCCCGGCACTCATTGCCATGGCACCTGCTGTAACCATTGGCGGCATGCCTGCTTCAAAAACCGCTATTTGGGATGCAGGAGTGTCAATCCCGGCAAGCCGGCACAAGGAGAGAGCCACAAAGGGGGCAATGAGCAACTTTACCGACAATGCAAAGCAGAAAGGTAAGGTATGCCCCGGGGCCAATTTTATCTTCAACTGCAAACCAATGGCAAACATGACAACAGGCACAATAGAGGAAGCGATCATAGACAGACCTTCAGCAATGACCACATGCTGTAAGGGTTTAGCAAAAAGCAGGGCAATGAGCAGAGCAAGAAATGGTGGAAAACTGAACACTCTTTTTGCAATTGCTTGAACGCTCTGATGCTGCTGTTTGCTGTAAAGAGCAAGAATAAAGGAACCATAAGTGGAAAGTGCCATAAAGGAGCCGAACTGATCATAAATGATCCCGTAAGAAACCATATCCATTCCGAAAAATGCATCAATCATGGGAATACCCAGGAAAGAAGTGTTTCCCAGAGGGACGGTAAGAAGGAGGACTCCTGTTACCTCGGTGGACCATTCAAGCAATCGGCTGGCGATCCATACCAGAACAGCACCCAATGCTGTCATCAGCCAGGGCATGAGTAGCAGAACGAACAAGTCTGTGGAAAAAGAAAGTGTGGGAACCTGACGCAGGATAAGAGCAGGAAGGGCTATCCAGATCACGTACAGATTCAAAGTCAAGGGAGCGTTATCTGCAAATACAGCCCGGTGTTGCAAGAACATACCGCTGGCAAGACAGATGAAGATAAGAATAAAATTTTCCATTTGTCAGGAGTGCTTACATTTTGCTAAGGGTCTGTAGGAAAATTTATGTCTTCCCCATCATTACGGAACCGGTAAGTTGCTGCAAAAAAGATATGGTCTTCTCGGAAGGATCAATAAATTCAATCCCGTATTTTCCTTCTCTGCAGTTACGGATAACAGCACGTTCTCTGAATTTAAAATTTATTCCGATGCGTCCCTCCAGAATTAATTCATCCCCTATGGTACACTTGGACTGTGACACCAAAAGAACGCCACCTGGTGAGATATCAAGGACAACAGTTGTAGACTGTTTTCCACTATTTTTGTTAAAGCACTTGAGTATGATATCTTCATTTAGAATATGCTTATGGTCAATTCGCCGATATTTTCTTCTCTCTCCACTGCTCACTTCCTGTACCGGATCATCGCTCTCCATGCTAAGAGACGATAACAGAGCCTCATCAAAACCCTTTGCTTTGGGCGGGGTTGGTGCGGAAACCGGAGCAACAACTCGTTTCTTTTTTTCCACGTTCAGTCGTTTGAAAGCCTCGTTACGATCTGCTACCTGAACAAAAACATCATCCAGCCCGGTCATTTTGAGCAGATTGACAACCGTGTCATTGACCCCGCAGAGAACCAACTGACCCCGACCATTTATTTGATTGAGGCAATGAACAATGGCACCAATCCCCATTGAATCAACAAACTCAACACTTGCCAGGTCAAGCACTATATCCAGATGACCCCTTTGGATATAGTGCTGCATGGATTTGACAAAAACCTGCGCAAAGGACGCGTCAAAGCGTCTCCCCTCAAAGGTAACAATAAATATCTTATTAACTATTTCTGTCTTTATCCTCATCGCGGCCGGCCGGTTGAGCTCATAGGTTTATATATCAATATATCAATATATCGTTCTATAAACAGAAACAGGGGTTAGCTTCTGATCATATCAGCTATCTGAAAAGCTACTTCAAGGCTCTGCTCCGCATTAAGGCGCGGATCACAGGTAGTAAGATAATTATTAGCCAGTTCCTCATCCACGATATTTCTCGCCCCACCTGTACATTCAGTGACGTTATCGCCGGTCATCTCCAGGTGAATACCACCGGGGATTGTACCTTCTGCCCAATGGGTTTCAAAAAAGCAGGTAATCTCAGCGAGAATATCATTAAAATTCCTAGTCTTATGCCCACTTTTTGCCGTATAGGTGTTAGCATGCATAGGATCACAGTTCCAGACAATATTGTAGCCTTCTTTCTTGGATTCACGAAGAAGAGGCGGAAGAACTTTTTCGATATTTTTCATGCCCAGCCGAGTAATCAGGGTTAAACGACCAGCTTCATTTTCAGGATTTAAGGCATCGATGAGTTGTTTCACATTATCAAGATCATAATCAGGCCCGATTTTCACACCGATTGGATTATTTACTCCGCGTAAAAACTCCACATGCGCGCCATCTACCTGCCGGGTTCGCTCACCTATCCAGAGCATATGGGCAGAGCAATCATACCAGCCACCACGGGTCGAATCCTCGCGGGTAAGGGCTGTCTCGTAGCCTAGAAGCAATGCCTCATGGGAAGTGAAAAACTGTGCCTGTTTCATCTGTGGACTTTCCGGATTAATACCAATGGTCTCCATGAACTGCAGGGCCTGTTGGATCTGCTTGCCAAGTCGTTCATAACTGCGTCCCATGGGAGACTGTTTTACAAATTCCTGATTCCAGGCTGATACCCTGTGTAAAGCGGCAAAACCACCACGAGTAAAGGCACGAAGCAGGTTCAGGGTTGAGGCGGCCATATAATACCCTTCAAGCATCCGACCGGGATCAGGAATACGGGCAGCTGCAATGGGTTCCGAGCTGTTAACCATATCTCCCCGATAGGACATAAGCTCAACGCCATCCACCATCTCTGTATCGGCAGAGCGGGGCTTGGCAAACTGACCGGCAATACGACCAAGCTTGATCACCGGCTTGCCACCGGCATAGGTCAAAACAACTGCCATCTGCAACAGAACTTTCAGTTTCTCACGAATAGTGGGGGCTGTGACTTGAGAAAAAGCCTCTGAACAGTCACCACCCTGGACAAGAAAGGCATCTCCGGTTACGGCCTTGGCCAGTAAGGCCTTGAGGTCTCTAATTTCACCAGCAAAAACCAGAGGCGGTAGAGTGGAAAGCCTTTCAATCACTGCATCATGTGCAGCCATATCCGGCCACTTTGGCTGCTGAAGAGCTGTGTAGTTCTGCCAGCTTGTTTTAGTCCATGTATTCTGTTCTGTTCCCATGATCTTTCTCTCTATTATTAAAAATTATAGTAACTAATTATCTAACTATCCAGGTACCAACCCAAAACTTCAATTTCCCTCGGAATGCGCCCTGAAAGAAGTGCCCTTAGGATGAAACTGTTATATGCTTCGGCAGCAGATCTCTACATCAAAGGCATTCAAAATCCGCATTTCACCTTCTCTCTTCTTCCCTTCAGCAGGAGGTCGAAATTCAAGTTCAGTAAGCATCTCCTGCGCACGGTCGCGGGAAGGAATTGCATCCATTCCAGTGGCCAATATTTCTCCGGTTGCAGTATCAATCAACTCAGCATCACGCCCATTGGTTACCACGGCAAGGGGAATCTGATACTCTTTTTCAAGAACCCTGGCTGCTGCAATGGCCGATCGTTCCCGGCTCACTAGTGAACCTGCTCCATAACGGATAATAAGAAATTTTTTTCCCAGTTCTTTCAAGCTGACGGCAAGTTCAATATTAGAACGGACAAACTGAGTACTGAAAAGGGTTTCGATGAAACATCGTGGTTCCAGATCTTCCTTTTCATAGCCCAGTTTTTCAACCATCATCCTGAACAACTCCTGACGAGTTTGCTCATCATCGGTATCAGTGAGTTCTTCACCGGTGACATAATCGTTCAGAGTACCATAAACTAAGTGATGAGTCGGGATTTCATTCACATCCACTCCTCCTAAGGGTTCAGTCAAAAATAACTTCTAATTATGAGGTGTAAGATGACTGTTTAGGGAAATGATCTTCAATTATTTAACCGCAGGCGTAGCAGAGCTACGTTGAGGATTAAAAAATTGATGATCATTTTCCTAAATGATTATATTGCGCCTCAGAATATGACGTTATTATTGACTGAGCCCTAAACACAAATGCCCCGCCTTTTGCAAGGAAGGGCATTAAAACTACTTCCTACGGAATCTTACAGTTCAAGCCAGGATTCGGAAAATACAGTCTGTCCGGAAAGCGCCTTGTAAGTCTTGTAGTGCTCAAGGGCAACTCCTGAAAGACTGGAAGCACCTGGATCATCACCATCCATCATGGCATGAACCATATCCACATGTTCCTGACGTTCACCTTTACAGATTGCCATAAGCTCTGCATCGTAGGAGTTGACAATGGCTGTGGAAATACCATATTTCATGAGCATAATCAGATAGGTACGATCAAGATACTTACGAAGATTCTCAGCAACACCATTGGAAACATTTGAAAGACCAACTGTGGAACCGGCACCAGGCGCAATATCCGGCAGCATCATCATGAATTCCAGACCGGCATTGATCTGATCGGCGCCAAGGGTAATGGGAGTTCCAATCGGATCAAAAAGAATCTTCTCATTGGGGATTCCACCTTCATTCAGAGCCATCATCAAATCAACAGACATGGCCGCACGTTCTGCGGAATCACGTGGCATGCCATCGGCTCCCCAAAGAAGAGCAATAACGTCACATTTCATCTCTGCAGCAACAGGAATCATCTGTTCCATACGCTCGGGCTGCGCGGAAATGGAGTTCATCAAGGCCTGTTCCTTATTCTTAACAGCAGCAAAACCCGCGGCCATTGCATCCATATTGGTGGTATCGAGACAGAGAGGAGTATCAACAACCGCTTCAACTGTTCCAACAACCCATGGAAGAAGTTCGGTTCCATCTTTACGTGCAGGTCCGATATTCAGATCAAGATAGGAAGCACCGGCACCAGCCTCTTCCTTAGCCATCTCCTGAACAGGCCCCTGAACACGATCCTTCATGGCACCGCCACTACGATTTCCCATAATATTGATACTTTCTGCGATTGCCTTAACAGTCTGAGACATTGTCTTCTCCTTAACTATCTAATTTATTGTTTTTTCAGTCGATCCTTTTCATTGTGAACAAGGATGCTATTTTAATCTTTTTTTAACTTTCTGTCAATTTTAACGCCACCATCACTTTTTAGTGCCTTACTCCATAAAAGCTGTAATCAAAAACAGGTAAGCACCCTAAAAAAACAGGTATAAACTACGACTCCGAGAAAATATGAAGTGCTATTAAACTCAATTACTTAATACCAGCACCAAGATACTTATCCCCCTCAAGAGGGTACTGAAATGAGTGCCGGCTTACCTTACCGTTTACCGGTGTTAGCTGATGGAAACAGGCTCATATCCGTATGCGGAAGAAAGAGAGCAGCCATGTAATGATTCATAAAATCCGGATTCTCCGAGAGCTCCATGTTGGTCATAAGAGTCCGTACCGCCACCCGCTCTCGGAAACGACGGTGATCTGTGAGGCTGATCTGGCAGCCAAGCATGGAAGCATTGCCGATATAGAAAAATTTATCCCTGTCAATATCAGGCAAAAGCCCAATGGAAATCGCCCGTTCAAGATCAATATATGCACCAAAGTTTCCGGCAAGGATAACCCGATCAAGATCGCCAAAACCCAGGCCCACAGATTCGAGAAGAGTCTGATATCCGGCATACATGGCACCTTTTGCACGAATCAGATTATCAAGATCCACCTCAGTAATGACGATATCCTCTCCAATCATTGAATCTCTGTCCCAGGCCAGAACATATTCCCAGCGATCGCGACCTTCGCGAATACGGGGATGATCCAGATCGCGGTTAAACTTCCCTTGAGGATCAATGACTCCAGCTGCCAGAAGCTCTGACACGATTGAAATCAAACCGGAACCACAGATACCTCTTGGTTTAGTCTGACCAATGGTTACAATCATCGGATCATAGGTTTCAGGATGGATCTGAAAATTCTCAATGGCTCCCTGACTGGCACGCATTCCGTATTGAATACCGCCACCCTCAAAAGCAGGTCCGGCAGAACACGCTGCACAGACCATCCAGTCCTGATTACCCACAACAATTTCACCATTGGTACCGATATCGATAAACAATGAAATTTCTTCACTCTTCTGCATCTGGCAGGCATGGACACCAGCCACGATATCGCCGCCGACATAGGAGGAAATACAGGGATAGAGAAACATTCTGACCGAAGGATGAGCCATGATCCCCAGCCCCGCAGCCTTGGTCAATGGAAACTGGCTGACACTTGGCACATAAGGTGCTTCCCGCAGAAATTTAGGATTAATGGCCAGCATCAAATGGGCCATAACCGTGTTTCCGGCAGTCATGATGTAACTGATATCACTGGGACTGATAATCTGCTTCTTACACACCTCTTCAATGATATTATTGATGGTGTATATAACCTTTTCCTGCAAGCCCTTGAGACCGCCGGGACGCTGGGAATAGATCATGCGGGAAATAACATCTTCACCATAGCCGATCTGCGCATTGTAGCCCGAACCCTCGGCAATAACTTTGCCGCTGTTCAAATCAATCAATACTCCACCACATGTGGTGGTTCCGATATCCACTGCCAGACCATACAGACGGTCTGTGGTATCTCCCGGCTCCACGGCAATAATCCTGTCCGGCTCATTTTTTCCCTTTCCATGAAGAAGGATCACCGTTACATCCCAATTCGCCTCACGAAGAATAAGTGACAGCTCATGGATAAGTTCAGGATGATCGTAACTGGGCTCAGGATTCTCGGGCTTGGCATTTTTAAGGGCACGCATCAAACGCTGCATGTCGGAAATGTTGTCGTCTTGAGTTGGAGGGGGTATTTCAAGGTAAACCTTTCCCACCGGCGGATCCACATCCCATGTGCCAATAAGTGATTCAAGGGATCTGGCTGAAATGGATCTGGTGGTTTTCGGTGCACGTTTCAGTGCTTTACCGTCAGCTTTTACCATGTCCGGGATACGCACTGTTATATCGGACATGACTTTGGATTTACAGGCCAGGCGCACCCCTTCATCATATTCACTCTGTCTCAAACTGGCGGCACTGTCGGAGTCCACGTCTCCCTGCTCCAGCTTAACTTTACACTTTCCGCAAACACCATCTCCACCGCAGAAGGCATGAATGTACACACCTGCTGACGCTGCTGCAGTCAGAAGGTTTTCTCCTTCTTCAACAGTGACATGGACGTCATCGGGTAAAAAATGTATGGTATGTTCCATGGATTATCTCTCTGGTAAAAAATTCGGGTGCTTTCTGGTCAGGTTAAAAATAACAGGATGCAGCACCTTGTCAAGAAGTATTACTTATACCATGTATAACTAGAATTGATTTGTGACGATGGAGTCACATATTCACAAAATGGAGAAGTATTATGGCACAAAATGAAAGTACTCCCGAAAGTGCTCCCGAAAATACTCCCTATTGGCTCAAAGCTCACGTTAAAATACAACCAATTATGGAAGCAGCTGTTCTCGATTTCCTGGTTGGAGTGATGGGTGCCGGTGTTGAACAGGCAGTTGATACCGATGAGCCTGATCTTTGCCTCAATGTTTTTCTGGAAGAAAAAAGCCCAGGTGAACAGTCACGACAAGACCTACAAAACAAAATCGAGAGGCATTTGACTGAACTGGCGAATATTTTTCAAGTTAAACCGCCACAAATTTCCTGGGACCTTCTTGAAAATCAGGATTGGTCAAGTAGCTGGAAAGTGCATTTCAAACCCTTTGCAATCACTCCCGGACTGGTGATCGCTCCAACCTGGGAAAAATACACCGCGGAAAAAGGAGAAGAGGTCATTGTTATGGATCCGGGAATGGCATTTGGTACTGGTCACCATGCAACAACAAGCCTTTCTTTAGATTATATCAGACAAATTCTCTCCACAAACGGGAAAAGCAGCGTTCTTGATGTGGGAACCGGAACCGGAATTCTTGGTATGGGAGCAGCACTGTTCGGCGCTACGCGAGTGCTTGGAATTGACAACGATGCTGAAGCTGTTCGAGTAGCCATCGAAAACGTGCTCCTGAACAATCTGAGTTCCACGATGGAGGTGGCACTAACCCCGCTTCAGGAAATAGAAGAACGTTTTAGCCTCGTTGTAGCCAACATTATCCATGATGTACTCATAACCATGAACAGTGACTTTAACAAACTTCTGGAAAAAAACGGAAGCCTGGTGCTGTCAGGAATTCTCCACGGTGAACAGGAACAAAACATACTCAAGTTGTTTGAAAAGAGTGGCTTTACACTTGAAGGCAGGGCGCAGCAGGAGGAATGGGCCGCTCTCCACTTGCGCAAAACAGCTTAAAAGTTATCAGGAAACACGTTACTGGCCCGTCACCTATCCAAATCTTCCGGAGTTTCCCCGACCACGGAAGATTCCATGGGATTAATCTGATAATTTTCATCAAACATGATCCCCATCCCACCGGCCTCATGCCGAACAACAATACCGGTGGCACTGATCCACACCCGCTTGCCCTTCCAGGCCTTGAGGGTTTCAAGGGATACTATGAATTTCAAAGTCTGCAGATTTTCAAGGGAAACCAGAAACTCCAGACGAACCTTACTGGCCAAAGGCAAAGGAGCATCTGTTTCAATGAAAGCACCGCCAGAGCTGATGTTTGCTGTCAGGAATTCCATCATTGGTGTCTTGCCGGACAACGTTTCTGCGGTCATCTTTACCTGTATTTCCATGAAAAACCGTTCATGTTGTCTGCGTTCTTCTGCTGACATGACTTCTCCTTAGAGCTCACTTAATCAGTTATATCGGCCTTTATTCTCATAAAAAAGCCATTTTCATCACCGACCCCACCCGTGGACAGGATTGTTCCCAGGACATCTTCCTGACTCTCCGACATATTACTCATCCCGCCAAGATCAAACCATTGTGACCTTGGAATCGTCACACTTGTAGTCGCATCGACAAAACGAAAACTGTCCGGTCTGCCCTTCTCCCTCCAGCTGATGCGCGGAGTAACTGTGACAGTAATCTGATCACCTGCAGCAATGGGAGAAACCTCTATGCCGGTCTCAATGGTTCTCGTTTCTTTTAACAGATAGGGTACACCATAACGACGGCAGAAAACGACCCAACTCTCTGTTACCGGAACTTCACGTGCCATACGAATATAGCCGCTACTACCTGAAGAGACCATAATAAATGAATGGCCCCTGCTCTTCCGGCCTGACTTTGAGTATTGATACAGTGTATCTTTAGTGGAGAGATGCCTGCCGGATTTCCTGACATCAAGCGTTTTATTACTGTCGGCGGAGTCAAAAGCAATTTGCACCCGCACCTGAGGTACACGCTGATCAGATGAAAGCAGGAGTGTCCGGACTTCCTCTATAATTTCAGGATGATCATTTACAACAATCATATTGCCGATTTTGTCCGCAACAGCCCTGCCCTGTGACGATAAGATGGCTTCAACCACCGGCAAAACCTCTATGGCCGATCGATTCCTTATCTTAAATATTTCACTCTCAGCCAGACAATTGCCGGAAAAGAAAAGTACCATCAGTATAGAGCAAAGTGAACATTGTATTATCATAGAGTACTGACCAATTCGTTAACAGTGATCTTCTTGGTTAAAAAACAAGAAAAAAATTTATAAGATACTAACAAATGCTATCGTTTTCACCAATAGAAGGCAACTTTTTTCCCCTTCATCTGTTGCTTTTCTTTTGCGATAGCCCTGATTTTATGGAAGTATACTTCCACGTTTAGGATCCAACCAATATTCAACACCAGTAATTTTACCAATATGCGACGTTTTTTCATAAACCCCGACACTGTAATCGATCAGGAAATACTGCTTTCAGAGCAGGAATCTCACCACATTGCCCGAGTTCTCCGATTAGGTATAGGTACTTCCCTGCAATTGCTCGACGGCAGGGGAAATATCCATGATGCCGAAATCATTGCCATGGGCAATCAACTGAAATTAAGACTTATTTCCTCTGTTCACATCAAACAGCAGGGAGTTCCCCTGCGGGTATGCCAGAGCGTACTCAAAGGCCGGAACATGGAGCTTCTGATGCAAAAATGCACTGAGCTCGGGGTTTCGGAGTTTACTCCGTATTACAGTGACCGCTGCCAGTGGAAGAAATCTAAACTTTCCAGTATTTCAGAAAAATATGACCGCTGGCAGCGTATCATAGAAGAAGCCTGTAAGCAGTGCAACAATCCCATCAAAATGCAGCTGATGCCACTCCTTTCTTTTGAAAAAATGCTTGTCCAACAGGACAACTCAGCACAGAAAATTTTGTTTTGGGAGGAAGAAATACAGGAACATTCACTGCACTCCTATCCTTTGCAGAATGGGAATAGCGGCCTGCAGATTGTTTTTGGCCCGGAAGGAGGATTTCCGACCACAGAGGTGGAATGTGCAAAACAAGCAGGATTCCAGATCTTAAGTCTCGGCCCCCGAATCTTAAAGGCCGAAACCGCAAACATTGCAGCAGTCTCCATTATTCAGTATCTGCTTGGTAATATGTAAGACATACAATTTTTCTTGGCTATATTACACTTTATGGTAACTTCAGGTGATAGTGGGCAATTTGCCTAACTGCTGTCCTATAACTGTTTAGAAGCGCTCATATCTGTACAAATTCTGTTAACTACCTGACAATAAATGATCAACTCAATACTTTATAATCTAATTTTTCTTCTTGGATTTTTGTTATATCTTCCTTTTTATATAAAAAAACTGGTTCACCGAGGTGTCGGGGCAAAGGGTTTTGGCGAACGCTTTGGTCTGTTTCATAAAAACAAAAAAGAGCTTCTTGCTGGCCTGAAAGATCCTGTGTGGATTCATGCAGTCAGTGTGGGTGAGGTGGTTGCCGCATTAAATTTCATGCGACGATGGCAGGAAAGAGACAATCATGTCTGTTTTGTCCTTTCGACTACAACCACAACCGGGCATGCCATGGCCAAAAGCAAAATACCAGGCTCTACGGTACTCATTTATTCACCGCTGGATTTTCTTTGGTCGGTACAATCGGCTTTTCGTGTAATCCGTCCCTCTTTACTTATTATTTTTGAGGTGGAGATATGGCCTAATCTTATCCGGCAGACCAAGAAGTCCGGGGCTGGACTGGCCCTGGTTAACGCCAGGATGTCTGACAACTCATTCCGTGGATATTCAAGGTTCAAGTGGTTTTTCACACCCCTTTTTAATTCGTTTGATGTTATTTGTGCCCAAAGTGAAACAGACGTGCAGAGAGTGGAGAAAATTACAGACAACGGAAAAAAACCGATTCTTTGCAATACCATGAAATTTGACCAGCAGCCCCCTCTGTTATTAGATGAAGATAAATCAGTTTTTGTAAATGAAGTTTTTGGAGTGCATTCTTGTATTCTCTCTGCTGCAAGTACTCATCCGGGTGAAGAAAAAATGATACTGGAAATATTTCAACATCTCCAAACTCAGTTTAAAGGATTGAAACTTATCTTAACCCCAAGGCATAGTGAGAGAAGTTCGGAGGTTGAAAAAATCATTGAGCAATACTCCCTTTCATACACAAAGCTTAAAACAACTATACGGAAGACAGGGGTAGATGTGCTTCTGGTTAATACAACAGGGGAGCTCATCAATTATCTGGCAGTTTCCGATATTGTCTATGTTGGAAAAAGTATGTGCGGAAATAGTGGAGGACACAATATCATAGAACCGGCTCTATTGGGAAAGGTTGTAATTCATGGCCCTGATATGCAAAACTTCCAAAAGGTGGTGGAAATTTTTCAACAGGAAGAGGCCTCTGTGATGGTAAAAGATAAGGAAGAGTTTACTGCTGTCTTAAAAAGACTGTTAAGTGATGACTCTTTGCGGAAAGACTATTCATTAAAAGCAAAAGAAGTGGTGAAAAACTATCGTGGCGCAATAGACAAGACCATAGACTCTATTCTTCAACTTTGACGACGTCATGAAGACAACACAGATCGGAACAAAAAGGGAACAAGTGGATAAAAAATGAAAAGAGCCGACAGAATAATATTGGGCTCATTATTAATAATTTGTTTTTTTGATTTAATTATTGCTTACCAGGTGATTGGCTTAAACCATAGATATTTGCATGCAGAAAATGGTTTTCTGGAAAATATTCAAGTTGCCTTGTTGATATTGAGTTGCTTTGTTTTTTTATCGCATTTGTTTTTTTCAGGGAAATATCACCAGATCTTTTCCATGGGGGGAGCTTTTCTCTGTTTTGTTTTTTGTCTCCGTGAACTGGATATTGAGAAACTGGATTTGCCAACGATTTTTATACTTGCCGGGAGTGGCATGGGGAGAAATCTTTCAATGGCCATACTTGGGGGGACGCTGCTAATCTATTTTATTGTTCATTTTCAGAAAATCAAAGGCAGCCTGCCGGCTTTCCTTTTTGAAAAATCATCATTGACCATCTTGACCGGATTGCTTCTCCTGGTGCTGGGTATAGGGTTTGACAAAAAGAGTTTTATTGTGGACTATAGTCAGTTTTACGAAGAAATACTAGAGGTTACAGGGTATTTTTTTATATTAATTGGGGCTGTGTTGAGCTGTCCTGTCCTGCAGAAAATCAATGATAGCGACTTGAACGTAACGGAATTCAACTGATTTCATAATTCCAAGTATTTATTCCCATCATGAGAGTAATCAACAAAAAACAGAGCGTGATCCGTGTTTACTATAACGCAGTTGAAATAATCAGAGCAATTTTCATAAACGCTTTTGGCAGTGCCATGATGGTGGACGGTTTTCACCACCGAAGTAATTCTTCCTGATGCCCCCCCTGAACCGCATCCATTATGGCTGGATTATCGTTCTCTCCGGCATTCTAACCATCGTCGCAGTCCTGGGTTTTGGCCGCTTTTCACTCGGCATGCTTTTGCCATCCATGGGAAGTGACCTGAAACTCAGCTACAGCCTGATGGGATTCATCGGAACCGGGAACTTCATCGGCTATCTGATTGCAGTGTTTGTCAGCAGCAAGTTGGTAAAACGTTTCGGATATCGATTGATTATCGGCAGCGGAACCTTCCTTGTCGGCGGTTCCATGATACTTGTCGGATCGGCAAACGATTTTTGGCTGGTGTTAATCGCCTTCTTTTTCACCGGCATTGGCAGCGGGCTCAGCTATGTCCCGGTCATGGTTCTTGTGTCCCACTGGTTCGGTTCTTCCTTGCGCGGCCTGGCATCCGGCCTCATGGTGTCGGGAATGGGGCTGGGTATAATGATCACAGGCCTGCTGATTCCAGCCGTCAATAACTGGACAGCTAATGGTCAGGGCTGGCGGACAAATTGGATGATTATGGGTGTCCTGGTTCTTACGATCAGCATCATCTGCTCCCTCCTGATTCGTAACCGACCAGAGGATATGGGACTGGAAGTCTTAGAAAAAACGAAAAAAAAGGGGGAAGAAAAACCATCGAGTCCGTTTAATAAAAAATCTGCCATATCAGCTAAACGTATCCTTCTCCACTTGGGCAGCATCTACTTTTTCTTTGGCTTCACCTATGTCATCTACGTGACCTTTGTGATCACTACCCTGATTAATGATTACCATTTTACCGAGGCAGTGGCTGGTCGATTCTGGTTCTGGTTCGGCCTGCTGGGTATGTTTTCCGGTCCTTTTTTTGGATCTCTATCCGACCGCATGGGAAGAGCACGAACCCTTGCCCTGGTCTATAGCCTGCAGGGTGTCTCTCATCTGCTACTGGCTCTAAACCCACTGCCGGGGAGTGTCTATCTCTCCATTGCCCTCTTTGCTCTTTGTGTCTGGAGTGTGCCCTCCATTGTGGCCGCTGCTGTTGGCGACTATCTCGGCCCTTTACAGGCGGCTTCGGGCTTTGCAACAGCAACCCTGTTCTTTGGCATCGGCCAGATCACCGGCCCGTCCATTGCAGGAATCCTTGCTGAAAAGAGCGGCAGCTTTTCCCA
>JAOZQU010000058.1 GCA_029932055.1 Desulfocapsa sp. | reverse complement strand
CTCGTGACACCGCAGGAGCGGATGTCACTAGAAACACAAATAATCAATAATCAAAATTGTTAATGACTAATGGCAAACGCTTAGCTTGACGGCTATACCCCTCAAGGAGATACTGAAAAGAGCACCCTGGTTCTTTAGGGAGCTTGCCTGTTTTTTTGTAAGCATTCGGGTTAGAGCTAAATGAGTAGCTAGAACCCATCAATTGTAAATATTCGGTTCGCTCCCAATTTTGTCCTCAAAGAGCATTGCTGAACAGTTCCAAATTCAAATGAAACATTAGATGCTGATTATGAAAAAGTTTTTTGTGCCAGCCTTGTTCTTTCTTCTGTCTACTACGGTAGTTGTTTTTCACCTCTCTGCGGAGCCGCTTCCATCCGGGCCAGCCGTTGATGCGATTGAAAAATTGAATACCACTCTTCTTGATTGTATGAAGAGGGGTGAGGAACTCGGCTATTCAGGGCGTTACGGCTTGCTTGAACCTGTGATGAGAAAACACTTCTTTTTTTTATATATGGTTAGAAAATCCAGTGGTACCTATTGGAAAAATATGAATATTAAGCAACAACAACAGTTGCTCGAAAAATATATCACCTGGTCGGTAGGCACCTATGCCCAACGTTTCAAAACGTATAAAGGGCAACAGTTTGTGGTTGTTTCCAGTGGAGCGGTTCGGGGAAAGTATATGATGGTGATAAGCCACATTATAAAAACCGACCAGGAGACACGGGAATTCAAGTATGTCTTAATAGAGAGCGACGGTGACTGGCTCATTGTTGACATTCAGATTCAAGGAATAAGCCAGTTGTCGCTTACAAGAGCGCAGTTCAAGTCAGTGCTGAAATCTCAGGGAATCGATGGGCTCCTGAAAATTTTGGATGAGAAGATCAACAAACTCAATTAGTGAGGTACTTTCACCCCACAAGGGGGTACTGAAATGAGTGCCGGCTTACCGTTCATCACCGGTGTTAGGTGAGCACAGGCTGAAATGAGCCTGGAAGAGCCTTGAGGTGCCCTTAATTCGATATTGGAGGTTTTTGCTTTTTTCTATACGGGTTGTTCAGTTCCAGGTATGCCGGCAAAAGAATAAGAGTACAGAAAATTATCAACGTAACACTCAACGTCAGCAGTTTGCCCATGCTGGCGGTTCCCGCATGATGCATAAAGGAGAGACTGCCAAAGCTCATTATCGTTGTCAATGAACTGAACAGTACACCACGGGTGGTACTGGTTTTGAGGATATGGATTTTTTCTCCTTGTGCTTCTTTGAACCTGTGAACAACGTGAATACTGGAATCCACACCAATGCCCAGTATGAGAGGCACAACAATGATGTTGGCAAAGTTAAAGGATATGTTCATCAGCGCCGCTAGAGTCATTGTGTAATAAAGTGCCAGCAGCAGTGGCGTCAACACAAGCAGTACCTCTGCCCAGCTCTTCATCACCATCCGTAAAAATATAGTTATCAGAATAAATGCTAGGATTGAGGCATTCCTGAATGCGGAAACTATAGTTTTTCCGGCCCCCAGGATTGTAACAGGTTGGTCGGTGGCTTCCGGTGCTATGGGGAGTATTGAGGCAACAAAGTTTTTCAGGTTTTCAATCTCCCTCAGGTCATCTCGTGGAAACACCTGGACTCTGTAATTATTATTATCGGAGATATAACGACTGACAAGGTCTTGAGGTAATTGAGAGACATCAACTGATGTTGCCTCCATCAGCATGTTTAAGCGGTTCAAAAGAATCTCAAGATTAGACAGCAGAGTTGAATCAAGGCGATTAAATAATAAGATATCTTGTTTCGATCCTGTAAGAAGGATGTTGAAATCGTGTATTTTATCAGCAAGATCACGGATTGCCGAGAGCTCCAGGGTGCTCGTTTTGTCAGAACTGATTCTGGCATGGAGAGCCAGGGATAACTCTGCAAGTGCCTCTTTGCTGCGTTGGTATTGATGAACTGCTTCAGGGATTTGTCTTTTGGGGGCGGCAGGCATGAACATAGCGATGTCTTCAATCTGCTCTAATTTTTCATCCTGATTCTTTGGGATGAAATTATCAATTGTCACCGCTGCGACAACCTCTGGCAGTTGTTTGAGTTGTTCAGCAAGTTTCAAGGCTTCCAGGCGGTTGGAAGTTAAGACTGAAATTGTCCAGGGAGAAGTCTTGCCATCCTGGAAAAGTTGCATCGCGGTGCGGATTGATTCCGAACGTTGATCCGATAAATGAAACGGATTGGCATCAAAGGAGATTCTCGGCAGTACAGCTATGGCAGTCAAGGCTGAAATAATAGCTGCAGCCACAAGAAGACGGGCATATTTTACAAGCAGGATTGAAATCGAATTGCCGATCGAAAAAGGAAGAGATGTGCTTTTTTTTGCCGGCATCAGATTTATCAGGGCCGGCAGCATAGAGATGGAGGCCAGAAAAATGAAGAACATTCCAGTACCGGCAATAAGGCCAAGTTCCGATGCGCCGACGTAAGCTGTCGGCACAAAAGCGTAAAAACCAATGGCCGTGGAAATTGAGCAGATCAGGAGCGTATTGCCGGTCGTACTGATTGCCTCGACAATAGCTTGCTGATGTTGTCGGCTGCAAGCTAGTAATTCCTTGTAGCGTAAAGAGATTTGGATGCTGTAATCGATGGCCAGGCCGATGAAAAGGACAACAAAGGTAACTGAAATCATGTTCAGACTGCCGACCAGCAGGATAGCAAAGCCGATGGTCCATATCAGCCCTGTCAACAGGGTGGCCAGGCCTGCACAAACAAGCCTCATCGAACCAAGGCCAAAGTAAAGGACTATTCCTACCAGGAAAAAAGAAACCAATGATGCAATGGTGATATCAGTACGGACACTGCGCAGATCCTCATAACTGATAACCGGTTTGCCGGTGATGCTGATACGGATCCCATATTTTTCGTTAAGCTGCAGTTCTTTCGTTGCTTCACGAATTATGGTGATCCCCTGTTTAGCCGGGTGCATGACCTGAGAATTCAGGGCCGGTTGCAGGATTATAAATTGGCTTTTTGGTGACGTTGCAGTCTTCTCAAGCATTAAATTCTGCCAGGACATGGGGTAGGTCTTTCCCCGGCCGACATTGCTAAAGGCATCGCCTACAATGGTAAGAAGCTGAATTAATTTTGCATTGTCATTGATTGGGATGTCTTGTTGGCTTACAATCTGCTTGAGTACTGCAAAGAGTCCGGTCAGGGAAAAATCTTGTGATAAGAGGGCAAGAAAGGGCTGCATCTCAGAGAGGCTGTCACCCTGCTGTTCAAGTTCCTGCGTATTCAAATACAGCAGACCGTTTTTGTTGAAAAAAGGGTCGCTGCCTGGCATATAGACAGATTTGAAAACCTTTGTTTCCTTTTGCAGCCGTTCGCCTAAAATATTTCGGGCCTGCCTGACCTGTTCCGGGATATCACCATTAACGACAACAACAATGGCGCCCACCAGATCAGGAAATTCTTTGTGAAATTTTTTCACAGTCTGACGGAAAGGCAGGTCATTGGAGATCATTTCCGTCAGATCAGTATCTATCTTAAAATTTTGTATCGTAAAAAATAACAGCACGCCGGTGGCACAGAGGATTAAAAGCAGTAGGCCTGGGGAGTGTTTCAAAACCCATGGTATCCACCATTTTGCCAGGCAGGGAGTATTGTTTTTTAAGCATTTAAACATGAAATCTTACACTATGTTTTTACTTGAGGACTGTCCAGGTGTCGGCGTTCTTCCCTGTACCACCAGAGTAAACCGGGGATTCCAACGATCAGTTCACGAAAACGTTTACTCAGGGCCAGCGCCAGGAGATTGTCGGGGCCCAGGCCAAGAAGCGAGCCAATGAAAAGCAGGCTGCCGTCCTGGATCCCTAAACCACCGGGGATGATAAAGGCTGCGCTGCGAAAGGCAGTACTTATACTTTCAAGGATTAGAGCATCCTGTATGCTTATGGGACTGCCTGCAAAATAGAAAAACAACCAAATTTCACCCGACTTGGCAATCCAGCCGGCAAGCCGCCAAAGAAAACAGGAAAAAAGTTGTTTTTTAAGACCATAGATCTTTTTGATTTCCTGATCGAGATTGCGTGCACTGCCGACGAGATCTGCTGTTTTTTTCTTCCGTAAGAGCCGGTTGGCAAAATGGGCCATAAAACCAAACAGCCCTGCTTTCTGGCT
The DNA here is from genome assembly GCA_029932055.1 of Desulfocapsa sp. GTDB lineage: Bacteria > Desulfobacterota > Desulfobulbia > Desulfobulbales > Desulfocapsaceae > Desulfocapsa. Next base: position 12,293 of record JAOZQU010000058.1, on the reverse strand, counting down.
GAAGAAAAAGCAGCCAACCACCAGTAAGGCAACACCAACACCGATAAAAATTCCGGTGGAGGCAGCTTGTTGTCCTGTTTGCTGCAGAAGAAGGGCCAGACCCAGTATAGTAAATATAATCTGGGTTGACAGGCCGATGGTAAAGTCAACCATAACCGTGGCACCGGCTTCATTACCGTTTTTGCTTTTTTTTCCTATTATTCGGGCTCGAAGAATATGGCCGCCAACCTGGCCGACGGGAAACAGGGTGTTAACGGATTCTGCAATCCATCGTGCATTTACAAGATCAGAAAAATATGGTCTTTTGTTTTTTGTAAACAGCAGCCTCCAGCCATATGCATCGAGGCTGATAGGAACAACGCGATAGGCAGCTACCCATAATATATTCAAACCGACAAGGGCAAGTACGGTAAAAATACCCCCAAGACCTTCATTCACAAGTAACCAGGCGAGTAAAGCAAAACCAGTTATACCACCTAGTATAGTCGTGAATCTGATTTTAGTCATAAGGTAACCAGTGGATTAAAACAGAGATTTTTAAAATCGGTATAATTATTTGCAGGCTACGGAAAAGTCGCAGCAAGGACCAAATATATGTATTTTCATTACCCCACTCTTTTTAAGTTAATATACCTTAGCTTTTCAAGGCAATATTTTTCTCTGTGGCATGCAACTCTGGTCATTATTTTTCTGGTGCCGTTTCTGCTCTTGCGGACGTTTGTCTGGGCCATGCGGCTGCTGGACTATTTATTTTTTCCTGGTTTTCTCAAGCAGCCCGTACGCTCCCCTTTGTATATCATTGGCAATCCACGAAGCGGTACAACCTTCACGCACCGGTTGTTTGCACTGGATGAACAATTTTCATACCTGAAACTTTACCAAACGATTTTTCCTTCCGTGATCTGTTATAAGCTCTTTGGCTTGATTGCCCGGATTGACCGATTGTTTGGACGCCCCGGGGAACGCCTGTTGAATGTTATCAGTAATAAAGGGTTTAAAGGCTGGAACACAATACACCAGACCGGTCCTGAAAAGGCCGAGTCGGATGAAATGTTGTTTATGTATGCCATGCTCAGTCCTTTGCTGGGCCTGTTGTTTCCATTTTTTAAAGAAATGGATGCTGCGACTTTTGTTGATTTGATGCCACAAAAATCGCGAGATAAACTCATGGCCTATTATAAAAACTGTTTGCAGAGGCATCTGTACGCTACTGGTCCTGACAAGATTTTACTGCAAAAGGTGGCGCTTATTGCCGGTCGTCTCCAGTCCATCCATGAAATACTGCCGGATATGCGTATTGTCCATATGGTGAGGCATCCCAATGAATCGATACCATCCCTGATCAGCATGTTTGATGCGACTTGGAAATCCTTGGCTCCTGACGCCTGCAAAGATGGAAAAGCCTATCTGGAACTGGCTGATTTGATATGTAAATACTATGTACATCTGCATGAGGTGGAAAAAGACTTTCCGGCAGACGCGCTTCTTAAAGTTCGCTATGAGGATCTTGTTGCCGCCCCGCATAAGACAATCCACGGCATTTATCAGAGTTTTGGCCTGGAATTCAGCACTGAGTATGATAAACTCCTGACCCAGGAAACAAATAAGGCCCGAACGTATAAGAGCAAGCACAGTTATTCACTGGAAAATTATGGTCTGACTGAGAAGATGCTTTACCAGCGGCTCAAACCTGTATTTAACGATTACGGTTTTATAAGGGTCACGCAAAAATAAATTAAGACTCTGAGGCGACATGTGGACATTTAGAAAAACGATCTCCAATGATTTAATCCTCAACGTAGCTCTGCTACGTCTGCGGTTAAATAATTGAAGATCGTTTCCCTAAGCATCCATCTGGCACCTCATATTTCTTAATTTATTTTTGCGTGAACCCTAAGCAGGAGGAAGATTTTTCTGATGCCAGGCAACTGCATCTTTAATGCTCTCTTCCAGGGGCCGGGGTTGGTGGCCTAAGGTTTTCCATGTCCATGCACCGTTAAAAGCCAGCGAACGTTTACAGAGTTTTACTCCGGTAATTGAACTTTTAGGCTTCTTGCCGGTAACAAGACTGAAAAAGTGTTCCACATAGCTCCAGGCCAGTGCCACACCATAAGGCACTTTCAGTTTAGGCATAGACTGCCCGCTCTCCCGACTTATGTGTTGAAAAAAATCATACAGAGTAAGATTGTAGCCTGACAAAATATATCTGCGTCCGGTTTCGCCATGATGTGCTGCCAGTCGATGCCAGATCGCCATATCCCGGACATCGGCATAGTTAAGGGTGCAATCAAGGTAACCGGGGATTTTTCCTTGCAAAAAATCCGCTATCATCTGTCCAGGAGGCGTGAGATTTCTATCTCCCGGCCCTATGGGCAGGGTGGGGCAGACAACAACTGCGTTCAACCCTTCTTCTGCGGCTTTGAAAACAGCCTGTTCTGCAAGAAACTTGGATCGACAGTAGGGACCAAGCATATCTTCCAAGCGGGGACGGGCTTCTTCTGTAACAGGTTCGTTGCCGTGGGTAGGGGCAAGGATGGACTCAGTACTGGTAAAAACCAGTCGCTTGATACCAGCCTGCCGGGCTGCTGTAAGGACATTCTCCGTACCCTGGCGGTTCAGCCGGTCAAAGACCGTTGTGTCTCTACTCCAGAGGTGCGGCGTCCCTGCAAGATGGTAGACCGTTGTGCAGCCTTTCATGGCAGCAATAAGATCATTGGGGGTGAGTATGTCACCTTGTACAATTTCATCGGGCTGATAGTCGCTATCTATGGGAAAAGGATCGCGATCAAACACCCTGACCTTTTCCTGCTGACGGACAAGCTCCATGACAAGATGGCTACCAATAAATCCGCTTCCTCCAATGACTAAATTCACGTTATGTTCTTATCGCTTTACAGCCATCAATAGTGTGCGTCCGCATAAGCCAGCCAGCCACCAGCACTTACCAGGTTCTTATCATAAGCATTCAGGGAAAACCCACATTCCAGGTTGTCCTGTGTCGCATCACTGGATTTTGCTGTAACTGTCTCTTTATCCATATCAACAGCAAGGGTGATATCACCTGACATTGCAAAAAGCGCATCAATATCATTTTTGCTCAGTTCCATGGCAAGGATGCCGCAATTGAACATATTCTGCCTGAAGATCCTGGCAAAACTTTCCGCAATAACTACATTGATATCATTGACCTCAAAAGCCCATACGGCGTGCTCTCGCGATGATCCACAGCCAAAGTTTGCTCTTGTAATAACAACTTTGGCTGCTTTCATTTCTGCAGAATGGCTGTCAAAAGCTTTGCCGTCAAGGAGCAAATCTTCAAGTAAATGGGGCTTGAGGGCGATTTTGGTAATCTCGGTGAGATATTTCGCCGGAATTATCTCATCGGTATTAATGTCGCTTCTGTCCAGCAGTACGGCTGGACCTCCAAATGTTTTCATGCTTATATACCTCCCTCTAAACGAGAAATTGTCTTGGGTCGCTGATGGTTCCTGTTATCGCGGCGGCTGCAGCGGAATATGGGCTCATGAGATGAACCATACCGCCTTTTCCCATTCGGCCGTTAAAGTTCCTGTTGGTGGTTGAAGCACAAACTTCCTCTGCAGCCAGCACCCCGCAACTCATCCCCAGACATGCACCACAGGTAGGATTTAAAACACAAAAACCAGCGTCCATGAAAATTTTGATAATTCCCTCTTCCATTGCCTGTGAATAAATGGCCGGGGTTGCAGGAGTCACAATACCCCTGACATCTTCTGCCAGCTTTTTACCTTTGAGGATAGTCGCGGCATCACGAAGGTCTTCGATTCGTCCATTTGTACAGGAACCGATGTAAATCTGGTCAATTTTTGTTCCTGCCATGTCTGTAATGTCTTTTACATGATCAGGTTTGTAACCATAGGTTACCTGGGGCACAAGACCAGTTACATCAAGTTCAACAACTTCTACATATTCAGCATCGGAGTCTGAATGCCATTTGGCAAAGTCTTCTACTGCTGCATCGACTGTTGCGAATTTATCCTTGATAAAAGGCCAGAGATATTCGGCAGTTATTCGGTCTGGGAGGCAGAGTCCGCTGGTTGCTCCAGCCTCTACAGCCATGTTGCACAGAGTCATGCGGGCCGCCATGTTCATCTGGTCTACCAGCGGTCCGACAAATTCGATAACCCTGTCTGTCGCTCCATTAACTGTTAATTTTTTTATTATTGCAAGGATCACATCCTTGGCAGAAACTCCAGTCTGTAATTCTCCACTAATGACAACTTTCATGGAAACAGGCTGGCGAAAAGTACAGACACCTTTTAAAATTCCAACTTCAAGGTCTGTGGTTCCCACACCAGCGGCAAAAGCTCCAAAAGCTCCGTGGGTACAAGTGTGAGAGTCACCCATAATCACAGTGTAACCAGGCCTGATAAAGCCTTTTTCCGGGAAAAGCGCATGGCAGACACCGTTTTCTCCAATATCAAAAAAGTCCTTTATCTTGTTGCGTTTGGCCCAGTCGCGCATGATTTTGCCCTGGGCTGCGGTTTTGGAATCCTTGGCCGGCGTAACGTGATCAATAACTGCTTTTATTTTATTTGGATCAAAAACGCGATCCATGCCTTTTTCCATTAGATCCATGATGGCAATTGGAGTTGTGATTTCGTGACACAGTACAACATCCAGATCAAGCACCATGTTTTCAGGTGTTGGCTTGTCCCTGAGATGGGCATCAAATATTTTTTGGGTTATGGTTTTTCCCATGATGAACATACTCCCTGATTAAAAGATAGTTTTGCTGTCAATTGGCTCTCCAATTTGGCAGGAAAACCTGACATATTACCTGAAAAATGCTAGGGTTGCCACAAGATAATCCTTTGTAAATGTTGGCTGACAATATCTTCTGATGTCATGCCTGGAATAGCGATCGGAGAGTGAAAGAATGTCGTCTTGTTGGTTTTTATTGATAAGTATTTGTTTTTTTATTGTAAATGCATCCAATCTGTGGGCTTCCCATGGAATTTCCATTGATGGAAAACTTAAATATGGTTCCGACTTTAAACAGTTTGACTATGTTTCTGAAAACGCAAAAAAAGGTGGTAAGCTCCAATTGCACGACAATGGCAGTTTTGACAAAATGAACCCCTTCACTCTGAAAGGTACTGCTCCATTCGGGCTTGAAATGTTTGTTTTTGAACCTCTGGCTATGGGAAGCCTTGATGAGCCATTTGCCGAATATGGCCTGATTGCACGAGATATAGAACTTGCCGAAGATAGGTTGTCAATCACGTTCACCATTGACGAAAACGCAAAATTTTCAGATGGAAGTCCGGTGACTCCGGAAGACGTAGCATTTTCCCTTGAAACGTTCAAAAGCGACAAGGTCCATCCGTTTTATCCTTTTTATTATCAGGACATTAAAGAGGCAAAAATACTCGACGCTCATCGTGTACAGTTCTTGTTCAACCGCGCCAACAGAGAACTGCACATGATTGCGGCACAAATTCCAGTACTGTCAAAATCTTTTTTTACAAAGCATCCCTTTAACGGCGGGGAAAGCAATAAGGTAATGATTCCTCCTATAGGTTCAGGCCCTTATGTCGTATCTGCAATTAACCAGGGACGATCAATAATATATACGAGAAATCCTGAATATTGGGCTCAGAATCATCCTGTACGCAGAGGAATGTATAATTTTGATACTATTGTTGTGAATTATTACAAAGATCAGATTGTAGCTGTAGAGGCCTTTAAGGCTGGTGAGTTTGATTTTATGATGGTCAATATTGCCAAACAATGGGCAAGGGATATGGTCGGTAAACGTTTTGATGATGGCTCACTTATCAAAAAACGCTATCCGCACCAGAATAATGCTGGTATGCAGGGCTTTTTGATGAATACCCGCCGTCCGCTTTTTAAGGATTTGCGGGTTCGACAGGCACTGACCCTTGCTTTTGACTTCAAGTGGACTAATATGTCACTTTTTTATAATCAGTATACAAGAAGCAACTCTTTTTTCAGTAATTCTTATCTTGCCGCAGATGGGTTACCAACTGGATTGGAATTAACCTATCTCGAAGCTTTTCGGGATACTCTCCCCAAAGATGTTTTCACAAAACCACTCAATGCACCCGATTCAAACGCCAAAGGGATGAGAAATAATCTTCGTCAGGCAAAACAACTTCTTCAAGATGCCGGTTGGACTATTAAGGATGGAATGCTGCAAAACAAAGATGGACTGCCTTTTGAATTTGAAATTTCATTAGTGTCACCGTCCTTTGCCCGGGTTATGGCTCCTTATGTAAAAAACTTAAAGAAACTCGGAATGACTGTTGATTATCGTACCATTGACCCGGCTTTATATACAAACAGGATTCAAACCTTTGATTTTGATATGATCGTTCATGTGTATGGTCAGTCCCTGTCACCTGGAAATGAGCAGAAAAATTACTGGCATTCAGAATCAGCCGAACACCCGGGATCCAGAAATCTTGCAGGTATTAAAGATCCGGTGGTGGATGCAATGGTGGAAAAGATTATCTACGCGGCAACTCAGGAAGAGTTGACAGCTGCCTGCAAGGCTCTGGATCGCATCCTCTGGTACGGATATTACATTGTCCCAAACTGGTATCTCAATGTACATCGACTTGCGTATCATAATATATTTCAACAACCGGATATTTTACCCTTGTATTATAACCATTATCAGTTGCTTATGACCTGGTGGGCCAAGGATACCCAGTCAGTTGAACAATAAGAAGCAGGAAACGTAATGCAGGCATTCAAAATCTTATTTGTCGATGATGAGGAGATCAATCTTCTTAATTTTAGAATGATCTTCCAGGATCGGTATGAAATCATCACCGCATCATCAGGTGAAGACGGATTACTCTGTTTTCAGGAGACACCAGGAATAGGTCTTGTTGTTTCTGATCAACGTATGCCGGGAATCAGTGGAACCGACATGTTGAGCAAGATATATGATATAGATCCTGACCCTATTCGTGTCCTTCTCACTGCACACAGTCAGGTTGAAGATATTATGGATGCGATTAATCTTGGTCGAATCTATCAATATATCCTTAAACCCTGGGATGCCAATGACCTGAACCGTGTTATCGACAGAGCAAAAGATCTCTATCAACTTAAAAAAGAAAATATTTCTTTAACCCGGGAGCTCGCAGAAAAAAACAGGAATCTTGAGCAGATCAATCATAAATTACTTATTGCAAATAATGAGTTGGAAAGAGATGTTCAGCGGAGGAAAATTCTTCAGGAATCGCTCAGGGAAAGTGAAGAAAGATTCAGGAAATTCAGTCAGGCATCCCAGGATATCATAATTCTTTTTGATATCGCCGGAAAAGGGCTCTATATGAATCCTGCTGTAGAAACCTTACTTGGTTATAATGATCAGGAGTTTATGAACAAGGCCCTGGCTACTGTCCTGCATCCCGATGATCGTCAAATTGTGAGGGAAGAAATCACCACGCTTCTGGCTACTAACAAACCTCCCCATACCAGAGAATTGAGAATTCAGAAAAAAAATAAAGAGTATCTCGATATGGAGATGAATCTTCTCTGTATTGACCTCAGTAGTGGAGAACGGATTGTTGGCTCTGTTATCCGTGATATTTCAGGTCGGAAAATTGTTCAGGAACAACTGCGTTTGTCTGAAGAACGGCTTGGTGATCTTTCGGCTATGCTGATTACGGCTCAGGATGACGAGCGTCGACGCATAGCCATGGAACTCCACGATGAGTTTGGCCAGTCACTTGCTGCCCTTAAAATGCAGTTACGTGCTTTAGAAAACAAAATGTATGTTTATGAAGAGTCTCAAAAGGAGGCGATTTTAGATGAGCTACGTGAACTGCGGCAGTATGTAAACCTGCAGATTGAGAATGTCCGGAACTTATCTCGTGAGCTTTGGCCTATGATGGTTGATCATTTGGGCATTGATGCGGCTTTTGATAATCTGTTCAGCAGTTTTCTTGACCATTGTGATATCGAAGTAGACGTGAATCTTGAACCGATTGGCCAATATTTTTCAGTTGAAGATCAGAGACATCTTTATCGTCTTCTTCAGGAATCCATAAATAATGTTATAAAACATGCTGATGCAAAGAACATTCATATCAGCACAAAACAGGTTGGGGATGATATTGTTCTCGCCGTCCATGATGACGGCTGTGGTTTTGATGTTAATGCTGTTTTGAAATCGACTGGTACAACCAGGGGAATCGGCCTGCAGTCCATGACTGAACGAATGAAATTGCTGAATGGAATAATGGTGATAAGTTCAAATCCCATGGGGACATCCGTAATCTTTACCCTTCCCATGGATCGGAATTGAGCATGTCACTCTCTGTTGTTTTTCTTCATGACCTTCAGGAAACCGCTGATTTTGCCTATCTTCTTGCAAAACTTGCACTGCCTGGCGATGTAATCTGTTTAAGTGGTGACCTGGGTGCAGGAAAAACTGCACTGACCCAGGAAATAGCTAAAGGCCTGGGGGTTCCTGATTCCTGTTATGTGACAAGCCCGACTTTCTCAATTTTACAGGAATATCCAGGGAATATCCCTCTGTATCACATGGACTTCTATCGTCTTTCTGATGAGACTGAAGTGGAGGATCTTGGTTTTGAAGAATATTTTTATCTGTCCGGATTAACGGTTATTGAGTGGGCAGAACGTGCAGGAACACTTATTCCTGATTCACGATTATCATTAAAAATGACCATCCTGGAAGACCTTACCCGAAAAGTCGAAATTGATTTCGGCAGCGGCTCATGGAGAGAGCGTTTACGGGAATTTTGTGAAGGACCTGTGCAAAAATAATATAACCTCTGTATAGTAGGCTGCTCATATCTACAGCCTTATTATCATATCGCCCTCAGGGCTTAACGTGTTTTTCTTATGAATAAAAAAGTCATTCGTCTTCAGGATTGCTTGAAGACATATACTACGGATCAGGACAAGGCCATCAGTCCAGAAGAAACTGTCGCCAGATTTAAAGATAAACTGGATCATCTTAATCTTGATATCCTCAAGGAAGTAAAACGGATCGATAACGGGCGTCTTGGTATCCCTGTTTATTTTTCTGTTTGTGGTGAAGATGCCAGGGCCATGACCGGGACAAAAAAACAGATGGGTAAAGGCGCATCTTCTATTCAGGCACAGGCTTCGGCCTGTATGGAACTTGCTGAACGTTTTTCCTTCTTCACCTACAAAAACAATCCTGAAAATTTTCTTGAAGGTGATTACCAGGAAATGCGGGAGCAGGGTTACCCGGTACTTGATACAAAATATCTTCTCCAGTCAGTGCATGATACCCGTCATGACATTGCTTTTGTGGAGGATGTGCTCCAGGGAATCCCCCTGCAGTGGGCCTGGGCCACAAATCTTGCCAGTGGCGAAGATGTTCTGATGCCGTTTTCCTGGTTTTTTGCCATCAATGAATTTAATGGCCCTTCTGCAGGCAATACGTATGAAGAGGCTGCCTTGCAGGGGATTTGTGAAATTGTCGAGCGTCATGTCTGTGCCCTGGTGACCCACGAAAAAATCAAAACCCCTCTTATTGATCCGGAAAGTGTCAGTGATTCTGTTGCCAGGAAATTGCTCACTATTTTTAAGGACAATAATATTGATCTTTTTTTGAATGATTTCACCCTTGATACCGGAATCTGCACTGTGGCAGCACTGGCCATCGATCGTTCAACATTTCCTGCTAAAAGTGAGATTGTCTATACGGCAGGAACTACTCCTGATCCTGAAAAAGCATTGATTCGTGCAGTTACTGAAGTAGCACAGCTCGCAGGAGATTTTAACAGCGGCTCAAATTATATTGCATCCGGCTTACCAAAACCTCTGTCCATGGATGAGGTAGATCATGTTGCAGCAAGCGGCATGACTGTAAAAATTACAGAGATTGCAAATCTTGGAGATATAAATATCCGTGTGGAGGTTGAAAATTGTGTTGCAGCACTTGCCGACAGAGGAATGGATACCTTTATGCTGGATGTTGCACACCCGGAACTGCAAATCCCTGCTATCTACACCATAGTTCCGGGAGCACATTTCCGTGAACGTTCCATGATTCACGATGTGGGGCTGTTTGCTGCAAAGTTGTTGGTTGAAAGGGTGACAGATCCTCAGGAGTTAGATGAAAAGTTAGCAAGACTTGAAGGCTTGATACCTGACGCTTATTATCTTGATTTCTACAGAGGTCGTAACTTTTATAACGCAGGACTTCCTGAAAAAGCGCTGTTGCAATTTAAACAAGCCTTAACATTGAATCCTGAGCAGGAAGATCTCCCTTATATCTATTCCTATATGGGGAACTGTTATAAGGATCTGGAAAATTATGATGAAGCCCTGGTAATTCTTCAAAAAGGCCTGCAGGTAGATGAAGAGCGTCCGGACATCTATAATATGATGGGCGTCTGTTATTTTAAACAGGAGGCATATGCTGAGGCTGTGAAAAGTTTTGAACGTGCTGTTGAGCTGAACCCATCATCTGCCATGGACTATGCCAACCTTGGGGTAAATCATCGCAGACTTGGTAACAAGGATAAAGCCGTTCACTTTTTCACCCTTGCTCTATCACTCGATCCTGACATTGAATTTGCACAACAGCAACTGGCAGAGTTGGTATCGGGTTGATTTTTTATATTTTTGAGGTTCTCTATGTGTGCTGAAACGTCTCTAAAAAATTTGAATCCTAAAAAGATTCTGATCCGTTCCACAAACTGGATTGGTGATGCTGTCATGACCACTCCTGCGGTTCATACTATCAGAAAAAATTTTCCTGATGCGGAAATCACCATGCTTGCAGTTCCCTGGGTTGCAGATATTTTCCGTCAGAATCCTGATGTTGATAAGCTTTTAATCTATGACAAAAAGGATCTGTATCAGGGGAAGGTGAAGGGACCGATGAACCTTGCCAAAGACCTTAAAAAATATAAGTTTGATGCAGCTATTATTTTGCAAAATGCTTTTGAAGCGGCCTTACTTGCCAAGATGGCTGGAATTCCAATACGTGCCGGGTATAATCGAGACGGCAGGGGAGTCCTGCTCACCCATGGCATTGACATCAGCGATGAGACCAGAAAAAAGCATCAGGTCCACTATTATCAGGACATGCTGGCTGCTCTTGGTTTAGAGCCGGGGCCGGATCATCTGCGTTTGCCACTCCCTGAGGAACTGGAATTCTGGGCAAAGGGTTTTGTGGATTGTCTCAGGCACCAGACTTCTCTCTCTGAGGAGGACAAGGGACAGGGGATGCAAATACCAGGCATGCCTGAAATAAAACCATTAAACAATGATGGTGGTGATGTTCCTGTGATTGGCTTTAACCCCGGTGCAGCCTTTGGGCCTGCAAAACAGTGGCCTGTGGAAAAGTTTGCACAACTCGCTGCAATCATATGCAATAATTACGGAGAAAGCGGTTGTGTCATCATGGTTTTTGGAACGGATGTTGACACAAAAGGAGCACGTATTATCAGGGATTTTTCAATGCTTACCCCCTATCACGTGCTCGACATGACAGGGAAAACCAGCCTGAAACAGGCCATGGCACTGATCAAATGTTGTGATGTGTTTGTCACCAATGATTCAGGGCTCATGCATGTTGCAGCCGGGCTTGACACACCAAGTGTTGCTATCTTTGGTTCAACAGATCATATTGCCACAGGCCCATATTCAAAAAAAGCCGTTATTCATCGACGTGAGATGGAATGCAGCCCATGTATGCAGACAGACTGTCCCAGAGGTCATTTGAAATGTCTGGAATCCATAAGTTCCACTGATGTGTATGAAGATGTGGCCAAGATGTTATCCCTCTATGCTTCCAGTAAGCCCCAGATTTGTGATGATTGAGAAAAAAAAGGATATAATCCGCCGCCCTGCAGTTTTCCTTGATCGCGATGGAACCATTAATGAACAGATGGGCTATATTAATCATCTTTGTCGGTTCAAGCTTCTTGCCGGTGCAGCTGAAGCGATTAAATTACTTAATGATGCCGAAATTCCAGTGGTTGTAATAAGTAACCAGTCAGGCCTTGCCCGTGGCTATTTCCCTGAGGAGTTGCTTGTTGCTGTTCATGAGAAGATGGACAGACTGCTTGCTGAAAAGGGCGCTCATGTTGATGGCATCTATTACTGTCCGCATCACCCCGAAGCCAAAGAAGAACGATTCAGAGATACCTGTAATTGTCGTAAGCCTAAACCGGGCCTAGTATTTCAAGCAGCTGAGGAAATGAACCTTGATCCTGAAAAATCCTTTGTGGTGGGCGATAGATGGTCGGATATCAAGACAGCTG